>CAYZKE010000753.1:0-1500 GCA_964478505.1 uncultured Loktanella sp. | reverse complement strand
TGGCCAAGGCGCTTTCAGCACTATTCGATGGTGGATGATTGTCACAGTCCCGGACGTCGCATGTGAACGAATATCCGATGCCGCGGATTGTCGAGATCAGCCGTGGTGAAGCCGGGTTGCGTTCGATCTTCTTGCGCAGACGGGCAATCTGGTTGTCGATGGTGCGGTCAAGCGGCGCATAGCTTTGCCCGCCTGTCAGATCCATCAGTTGTTCGCGCGACAGCACGCGTTTCGGGCGGCGCAAAAAGACTTCTAACAGCGTGAACTCGCCGCTAGTGAGATCGACCAGATCATGGTTACGGTCCAGCAGTTTCATCTCTGCAGGTATGGCGACCATATCGTCGAACACCCAGCACGGGCTATCGGGCGGCATCATTGTCGGCTGGGCCGTGCGCCTGGACCGGCGCAGGATTGTTTTGATGCGTGCAACCACTTCGCGCAGATGAAACGGCTTTGAAATATAATCATCTGCGCCAATCTCGAGCCCGACGACGCGGTCAATGACATCACTTTTTGCCGTCACCATGATGATCGGAACAGCGGATGTCTGGCGAATGGCCTTGGCCACGTCCAAACCGTCATCTCGTCCCAGATCAAGATCCAGCGTCACAAGATCAACCTGACCCTCAGCAAGCGCCTGAAGCGTGGCTGCTTTATCGCCCGCCTCGCGTACCTCGCTGCCCTCGCCTTCAAAGCAACGCCGCAGCAGGGTTCTGATCTTTGGATCATCGTCGACGACCAAGATGACAGCGTTTTTCATGAACGGCCTCCGTTCCTCAATACAACTGGAGAGTAAGGACTCGGCATGTTCGAACCTAGCCTATTTGTAGCTTTGATACAAATTGATACAATTTGATACGACCGCTCAGGTATGGGCGATACGAAGGCTCAATAGGTTTCCTGGACCGCAAAAAAAGGAAGCTGCCATGTACGTGACCTCTGCGCCAAGCATCAATGATGAGATGATCGTCATTCCATCCCGTAAGCCATCCATTGCAAGACAAGCAACGATAACAATCAAGCCGGGCAAGCATCTGTTTCTTGAAGATGACCCCGCTGACTTGATTTATGAAGTGGCCAGCGGAATTTTGCGTCTGACACGGATCATGGAGGATGGCCGGCGGCAGGTCATCGCCTTTGGGTATCCTGGCGACACCGTCGGTTTTCCGAGCAACGGACGCTATCACACAGACTGCGACGCGCTTGTGCCGACAACACTGATCGTGCATCGCCGCTCTGATCTTGAGAGCGCCAAGGGTGATCCAGAACTGCACCTGCGCCTATTGCGGGCCGCTTTGCGTGAAATCAGCGGCATGCAAGACCATTTCATGATGCTGGGCCGCAAGTCCTCGATTGAAAAGCTGGCGTCTTTCCTGATGGTGCTATCGGAACGTGTGGGCGAACCGCTAGGCGAGTATACACAAATCGCCTTGCCCATGACGCGTGCCGATATCGCGGATTTTCTGGGCCTGACCACGGAAACCATCAGCCGCACGTTCA
>CAYZKE010000752.1:0-1508 GCA_964478505.1 uncultured Loktanella sp. | reverse complement strand
AGACACCTTTTGCGCGTCGGTCAGTCGCTCAGGGAATGACGCCAGAATACGCCCCGCCAAAGAAATGTCCTTTGTCCCGATTGTGATATCGGCCTCAGCCAGGAATTTGCGGATGATCGGCAGCAAAGAGGCAGACGCCAATTGCGGCGCTTCATCGGTTTTTGTGTAGATGATATCGGGAAGGGTTTGGTCTGACATGCGCGTGTCCTCGTGGTTTAGTGGTGTTGCATAGGCGAGCGGCCTACATGAAAAAAAACCGCACGCGTTTGATTCACATCACTAGTGGAACAGACTTCGAAAGGGAATGCATTTTGGTGTACTGTTGTACACAAAGTGATCTATATCCCGACAAACAAGGGAAAACTGACCCCTAAAGCCCACGCAAGCACGAGTCCAAGCGCCAAGCCAGAGGCCGCTGGCCCTGATCGGCGGGCTACTTGACGGCCCATCGTGCCGAAGACAGCATAGAAAAGCACAAGCACCGGCGCGATCATGATGAGAAAGAACAGCCCTTCAAAATCCAGCGCCACTGCGATCCCCAGTGAGATGAGGAAGGCAAGGCGCACCGCAAACCTGCGCAGAAATCCAGACTGCGCACTGAGCACCATGTCGGCCAGCATATAGGGCACAGCCCCAAGGGCGAGGACAGCCATGATCCAGACCCGCTGGGGCGTTGGTAGGAAATTCGCAGCGTAGCGATCCAGCAGGAACCCGAAAAGCGCGCACCACACCAACAGAAGCGCAACCGCGCCCCATGCGATTGACCCGATACGAATCCGCCAGCGCCAAAGCAAGGCGAGCTGGATGCCACCAAAGATCAGCAAGTGCAGGCCAAGGTAATCCGCCACCAAGACCGGCAAAAATTCGGGTGAAAGCGGTACTGCGACTAAGGGGGTCATGACCAAAGGAACGAGCAACACCAGCGCCAGTTGCCTCCGACCGATCACCGGCACGTCAATCTGCCGCTGTGGAAGCCGCGCTGCAATCGGCCCGAATAAGAGCACGATCCCGACCAATAGACCCAAAATCGCAGTGCCTGTCGGCAAGATCTCAGGCTGCGACTGCCGCCCATAAAACCCGTCAAGCCAAGCAACCGCTTCGCCCCGCCCGGCGCGGCTATGCAAGACCGATACATGTTCCGTCATCGGCGCAATAATGGCGCGGCGGCGTAGATCACCAGCCACAATTGTCTCTCCGGTGGTTGCTGACGGATCGACCATTTGCACGGCCTCTTGCGCAAATTCGCGCAGGCCCGGCTCCCAGCTTCCGGTGATCAAGAGCAGATCGGGCGGGGTATTGGCATCAATCACCTGCGAAAACGCCGAAATCAGAACCAGAGGGCCAATATCATCACGCTCTTGCGCAATACGGGCGAGGATATCGGTCGCCATGGAATGCCCCAAGAGCGCAACAGGCACATCACCCGCATCAATGCTGTCGATGACTGCGCTTGTTTGCGCCACTAACAAACGGGTCGTGCCATCCAGCGCGTTCACATCACCTGACAT
>CAYZKE010000751.1:0-1513 GCA_964478505.1 uncultured Loktanella sp. | reverse complement strand
TGCTGCCGGCTGCTACGGCAGAATTGTTCTGCCACCGGTTTGACACGGCGCACGACAAACTCGAAATTATCGACCGCCTGCCGCTGGGACAGGCGCGGCGACACCTGTGCGGGCGCTTGCATTACCGGCTGTGGCGTCGGTGCTTGGACCACCACAGGGGAACAGGCGCTGATGACCGCGCAAAGAAGAAGGGGCAAAAAACGGATCATGGGGCCTTCGCTGACAACTTACGCTCCGCGTGAAACTAGCATTTGCCCGCGTCACGGCAACTGTGCAAACAATCGCACGGCACACGAACGCGCACGACAGGGCATTGCGCAATTGTAAGCCCGCAAATCCCAAGCTAGGCTGGCCCCATGTTTACAATCGAACACGACTATGATGCCACCGTTGTCACCTTGGTTGACGAAGGTGCGGCCCCCCTGAAAGAAGACGTCATCATCAACGCCTTTGATGATTGCGTCACGATCTCCCAGTTTGATCCACGCACCGATGAGGTGGTCCGCATCACGCTGTCGCTCACGCAATTGCGCGATCTTGAAGCGGCGCTGGATCTGCCGGAAGGCATCTATCAACTGCGCAAAGGCTAGCAGCACATGACCACAGGTTTCTTTTGGGACGAACGGTGCTTCTGGCACGGTGGCGGCAATTACGCAGGCATGTTGCCGGTGGGTGGATTGGTCCAGCCGATGGACGGCGGTCTGCCCGAAAGCCCCGAAACCAAGCGCCGCCTGAAGAACCTGATCGAAGTAACAGGGCTTGCCCAAGACCTCGCGATGCAAGGTGCCGCCCCTGCCACACGCGAAGACCTACTGCGCGTCCACCCTGCGCATTATCTGGATGAATTCAAAGCACTGTCCGACGCAGGCGGCGGCGAACTCGGGCGGCGCACCCCCTTCGGTCCTGGCGGGTATGAACTCGCAGCCCTGTCCGCCGGTCTTGCCAAAGCCGCCCTCGCGGCGGTCCTGCGCGGTGATCTGACCAACGCCTATTCCCTCTCGCGCCCGCCCGGCCACCATTGTCTGCCGGACTATCCCAACGGGTTCTGCCTGCTCAACAATATCGGGATCGCAATCGAGGCCGCCAAAGCCGCAGGGCTGGCAAGCCGCTTTGCCGTACTCGACTGGGACGTGCACCACGGCAACGGCACAGAGGCCGTATTCTACGACCGCGCCGATGTGCTGACCGTCTCGCTCCACCAGGAACGCAATTACCCCATGGACACCGGCGCCTTTACTGACCGCGGCACCGGCGCTGGCAAAGGCCATAACCTCAACATCCCCCTTCCCCCCGGCACAGGGCACGCGGGCTATCTGGCTGCGATGGAACGTCTCGCCCTGCCCGCCATCCGCGATTTCGCGCCGGATGTGCTGATCATCGCCTGCGGTTTTGATGCCGCCGCCAACGACCCGCTGGGCCGGATGCTGGCCACCGCCGAAACCTTCCAGATGATGACAGCGCAAGTCATGGCGCTGGCCCGCGACATCTGCGACGGCAAACTGGTGATGGTCCA
>CAYZKE010000750.1:0-1515 GCA_964478505.1 uncultured Loktanella sp. | reverse complement strand
CGAGGCTGTTCAGGAGCGCGATAAACTACTGCGCGGCAGTTCTCAAGCGGTCCCATGTGTCGCGGGACAAACGGTAGCTGTGTGTCAGGGTCGGCAGGCGCGACGGGCTTTGGTCATAGTAGGTTTGCCAAAGGGTGAAGCCGCATTTGCGTAAGACAGCAGCAGAGCCTGCGTTGTCCACCCAAACCGTGGCTTTCAGCGCTGCAAAATCGTAATCGTCAAATGCATGTGCGATTGCGTCGCGGGCGGCCTTGGTTGCAATTCCGCGCCCCTGCACATCAGGCGCGAACATATAGCCAAGCTCGCCGCCGGTGACAGCCATCGTACCGATCAGACGCCCTCCAAGGCAGACGGTCCAGACAAAGCCGTCGCCTGCATAGGGTTTACACCTGCTGCGGGTGAATGCCTCTTGTGCGGGCCACGGCCAGCGGCCCAACTGGCGGACGATCGACCAGTCGGACGCCATGGCATGGAGTGCTGCGAAATCGTCGGCTCCGAGTGCACGATAGGTCAAATCAGGGGTCATAAGAGGCCTAGCTGGTGTCAGGCGATGGCAGGATACTGCATCCAGATATCTGGTTTGCAAAGCGTCAGACGATCATGACCCCAGTTTGAGCGTATAAGTCCAAGTGGGCACAGTGGCCTTGCGCGACACGGAAAACGCTTCGGCATCGCCCAGATAATCAAAGCCGCAGTTGGTCAGCACGCGGGCAGAGCCGGGGTTGTCCTGAAACACCTCTGCGAAAATCCGGTCGGACTGATGCGGGTTGGCCGCAATCAGGGTGCGCACGGCCTCGGTTGCGAAGCCCGTGTTCCAGAAAGCCGGTGCAATCCAGTAGAAAATCTCGGATTGCGCGCGGTCCATGCGCGCAAGGCTGATCAGCCCGAGTGCCTCGGCATGTCCATAGGCAGACCCGTCAATGACCCAGACATCTTCGTCGCGGTCAGGCTGGCTTGCGCGTTCGATCATCGCCTCAACCGATCCGGGGGGCAGCGGATGGGGCATAGCACGGGTACCGCGCGCGACACGGTCGTCACTCGCATACATCGCGATCAGACCCGCGTCAGACTTGCGGCACGGGCGCAGCACGAACCGTGCGGCTTCTATGGTTTCCTGAACGGTAATCTCTTCATGTCTCATTGTTTCCCTCCCCGAAAACAACTGCATCTGCGCCATCGTCTAAAATTATTTGATGGCAGAAATATGAACAAAAAAGGGACCGGTTTTCACCGATCCCTCCAATTGTATCTTTTGGAAATTTCGGCTTACTCAGCGGCCTCCGCCACTGGGAGAACCGAAATAAAGGTGCGGCCCTTGAGGCCTTTGTGGAACTTCACAGCGCCATCAACGGTTGCAAAGATCGTGTGATCCTTGCCCATGCCAACGCCCATGCCTGGCCACATCTTTGTGCCACGCTGACGCATGATGATGTTGCCGGGAACGACGGTCTCGCCACCGTATTTCTTTACACCAAGACGACGACCAGCTGAGTCGCGTCCGTTACGGGATGAACC
>CAYZKE010000749.1:0-1517 GCA_964478505.1 uncultured Loktanella sp. | reverse complement strand
GGCCACGGCCACGGGTCCGAGCACGAACACGGTGCGCGCGTCCGCGTCGTAGGTCAGCCGGGAGAACACGATCGCGCCCACGAGCACCCACGCCAGCGGATACAGCACGTATCGCGCCGATCGCTTGGTCAAGAGGCAGACAAGTTCGCTGTCACACGCCTTTTCGACATCGGCAATCCGCTCTTGGATCAGGGCCTTGGTGGCCGCATCAATCTTGCGCATGTGTTGTCCCTACCAACTGCCCGAGGCGCCGCCGCCGCCAAAGAGGCCACCACCACCCAAAAAACCGCCACCAAACCCAAAGAACCGACCGATGGCAAAGAAGGGCAAGAACAGGAGGAAAAGAAACGATTCCCAGTTGGTGGGTTCGCGATATTGACCGCCCAACGCCATGAGGATCGCCTGATGCCCCGCAACAATCCCGCCCTCAAGGTCGTCATCGCGAAACCGGGGCAGGATTTCATTGTCGATAATGCTCTGTGCTATCCGGTCCGGAAGCGTGTCTTCAAGCCCGCGCCCCACCGCGATCCGCACCCTGCGGTCGTTGGGGGCCACCAAAAGAACCACACCATTGTCCGCATCCGCTTGCCCGATGCCCCAAGTGTTTCCGAGCCAGCGCCCGTACCGCTCAATCGTCCAACCGGCCAGTGAATTGACGGTCACAACCACCACCTGATTAGTCGTATCCGCTTCAAAGGCTTTGGCTGTGTCAGTCAGGCTCTTGATGGCCGAGATGCTAAGAACGCCGGCTTGATCCGTGACCCAGAACTGATCTTCGGGTGCGTCATCGGGCGCTTGCGCAAAGGCGGCGGTCATCCAGATAAATGGCACAAGCACACAGACCCAGAATATTTTCCGAGAGAGGTGAAAGAAATTCGTTCGCATACCTGCGCCTTCGTCCGATTTGATCCGTTTCAAACCATACGACAAAGGCACTGATTTTGATAGACTTTTTGCAAACTGATGCTGTAGGCGCGCTCTGTGCGGCAGGCTTAGCTCCCGCTACGCACTTCACGCACCCATGCTACCAGTGTTGCGCGCGCTTCGGGGTCCATCTGCACGGCGTTGGGTGGTGGCATCGCATGGCTGACGCCTGCTTGCAGGTAGATCTGGCTTGCGTGACGCGCCACGTCGCTGGGGGTCTCTAAGTAGACACCCTTGGGCGCCCATTGCATGTTGCCCCACGCGGGTTCGCGGGCGTGGCACATCGAACAGTTCCCGATAACGGTATTGAAGGCGTCGTCAAAGCTCTCTGCGGATGCAAATT
This sequence comes from uncultured Loktanella sp., assembly GCA_964478505.1. Lineage (GTDB taxonomy): Bacteria > Pseudomonadota > Alphaproteobacteria > Rhodobacterales > Rhodobacteraceae > Yoonia. The sequence goes on along the minus strand of CAYZKE010000749.1, from coordinate 250 downwards.
TTTGCTCGTAGGGTGTCAGATCGCGTGCTTCGGCCTCTTGCCATGTATCGCCTGTGCGTACAGTGGACAGCCACGCGATGATGATCATCAGCAATACGGTCACGGCCCATGTCCAATGCGGCCCTTTGCCGGTCTTGTGCATGGTGTTGAAATAATGCCGGATCGTGACGCCGGTCAGGAAAATCAGGCTCGCGATGATCCATGAATATTCCGTGCCAAAAGCCAGCGGATAGTGGTTCGACAGCATCAG
>CAYZKE010000748.1:0-1529 GCA_964478505.1 uncultured Loktanella sp. | reverse complement strand
TATCCAAAACGGATATAATGATATTCATAATGGATATTAATGGTGAGGTTTGCCGCTGCTTCGGCGCGCATCCTTGTTTGCATCACCTGTTCACGAGAGCAGTGCGATTCCCCGCCGGAGGAGTGGGGCGACAAAGAATATCAGACGATTTCAGGGAGGAAACGTAACATGACAATCCGAACAACTTTGACTGCAACCGTTGCAACAGCCGCAATCGCGACCGCTGGCGCGGCGTTCGCTGATGGCCACAGCCCGATGCGTATCGGCATCACACAAAACAACGTGGGCGTTGACAGCTATCAGACCACTTACGAGCAGGCGTTCATCGCTGCTGCTGAGGCAAACGACAATGTAGAAGTCGTCGTGCTTGACGCCGGCGGCGACGTTGCCCGCCAGATCGCGCAGATGGAGGACCTCATTCAACAAGAGGTTGACGCCATCATCATCTGGCCGACAAACGGCGAAGCCGTGATCCCCGCGGTGCGTAAAGCCGCACAGGCAGATATTCCTGTTGTTGTGACCAACTCGAACATCGCCGAAGCAGGCTTTGACTTTGTTGCCTCTTTCTCGGGGCCGGACAACATCACGCAAGGCTCACGCTCTGCCGAGATCATGTGTGACCGCTTCAAGGCACTGGGCATCGAGAATGAAGCACAGGTCGTGCAGATTTCCGGTCAGCCCGGTTACACCACCGCGATCGAGCGCGCCCAGGGCTTTGAAGAGCGCCTGCCAGAGGTTTGCCCGAACGTGACATTGCTTGAAACACAGCCAGGCGACTGGAACCGCGAGAAGTCACAGCAGGTGATGGAAGCGTTTCTTGTGAAGTATGATGACATCGACGGCGTTTACGCTGGTGATGACAACATGGGTGTTGGCGCGTTGAACGCAGCAAACGCCGCTGGCCGGACCGAGGGTATCACCTTCGTCGGTGCCACCAACTTTGCAGTTGGTTATGAAGCAATGGAGCGCGGCGAATATTGGGGTTCGATCTATCAGTCCCCAGTCGACGATGCAGAAGCTGCACTGAAAACAGCGATTGACCTTCTCAATGGTGAAGAGCTGCCGTTCCTGAACTACTTCGACACACCGAAGATCACACAGGACAACATGAGCGAGTTCACGAAGCCTGTCTTCTAAAGGCCCTCCCAACGGGGGCGGGGGGCTTCGGCTCCCCGCCTTCGCTCAATAAAAAGATCGATGAAAAGGGGGGATAGGATGGCCCGTATATCTGGTCGTTCCTGTATCGTCACCGGTGCCGCGCAAGGTATTGGTCGCGCGATAGGTGAGGCACTTGTTCAAGAAGGTGCCGATGTATGTTTTGCGGATATCAACGCAGATAAAGTTGCAGAAATAGCAGAATTGAACCGCGCCACGGCATCTGGTCTTGGCGCAAAAGTGACGCATGCACGGGTCGATGTGACAGACCGCAGTGCCGTCAAAGAGATGATTGCCAAGACAGTTTCCGTGTTTGGAAAGCTGGACGTGATGTTCAACAACGCCGGCGTCAACAAGCCGATGAATTTTCTGGA
>CAYZKE010000747.1:0-1529 GCA_964478505.1 uncultured Loktanella sp. | reverse complement strand
TTCGGTGTCTCGACCCTGACCGCTGCCATGACAATGCCCACAATCGGCAAAGCCGGTCGTGGTTTGGCCCTTGGCGCATGGGGGGCTGCACAAGCCACCGGCGCGGGGCTGTCCATCTTTATCGGGGGCACTGTGCGTGACCTCGTGAACCATGCCGCTGGGAACGGCACCTTGGGAGAGGCGCTCGCCACGCCTGCCACCGGCTATTCGGTCGTTTATCACACCGAAATTGGCCTCTTATTCCTAACCCTCATTGTGCTGGGGCCGCTTGTGCGGTTGCGGCCCATAACCACCGGGGGGTCTGCCAAGCTGGGATTGGCAGATTTCCCGACCTAACCACCGAAAGGAAAAACCAATGGTTGGTGTAGAATTTTTTGGAGACTTCGATCTGGCGAGCGCAGCGATATGGCTCTTCTGGATCTTCTTTGCGGGGCTTGTTTACTACCTGCAAACTGAAAACATGCGTGAAGGTTATCCTTTGCGGGACGACGCCGATGGCGTGCCTGCGAACGAAAGCCTGTTTCCTTTGCCGAAGGAAAAGACCTTCAAACTGCGTGATGGCCGCGGTGAATTGACAGTGCCTTCACGCGCTTTCGAAGACAGCAAGATGCGGACTGATCTTGCCTTGGCGCAGTCCTCTGCCTCGACCGGTTCGCCGTGGATTCCAACTGGTGATCCGATGATTGATGGTGTCGGTCCTGCTGCCTGGGCACCACGCCGCGATGCGCCGGAACTGGACGCGCACGGCCATGTCAAGATCAAGCCGATGTCGATGTTGCCTGACTTCAAGGTGTCTGCCGGTCGTGATCCGCGCGGCAAGGCCGTTGTTGGTGGTGATGGTGAAGTCGTCGGACGTGTCACCGATATGTGGGTCGACGTGCCCGAGCAGATGGTCCGCTTTCTGACGGTTGATCTGAACCCAGAAGGCACAGGCAAAACACGTCTGATCCCGATGAACCTTGCCAAGATCGGAACTGACCGCGTGACGGTCAAATCGCTCTACGCAAGCAACTGGGACAACGTGCCAACGACCAAAAGCATGGAGCAGGTCACCCTGCTCGAGGAAGACAAGATCATGGCGTATTACGCCGGTGGCACGATGTACGCCTCCTGATCTGGTCTGATGAAAACACGTTGCGTTCCCGGTTCGCCACCGGGGCCGCCCTGGCTACGAAAGGGAACCTACCATGAGCCACGACGATTTTAACTTTGAACCCATCAGGGGCCTGCCTGAGCAGCTGCCCGAAGGGGAACATATCTTGTGGCAGGGTGCCCCTGATCCGCGGCTCTTGGCGCGCGAAGCGCTGGGGGTCCGCTGGGTTGCGGCCTATTTCGCATTGCTCGCCTTCTGGCGGGTGGGTGTTTCGGCAGCGGATGCACCTTTTGGCATTGCGTTAATGCATGGTATCCCGTTCATCGTTTCCGGCCTGATCGCCTGCGGTATCCTTTACGGGATTGCCTATGTGCAGGCCCGTTCCACCGTTTACACGCTGACGAACAAGCGCGTGGCCATGCGGATTGGCGCGGCG
>CAYZKE010000746.1:0-1531 GCA_964478505.1 uncultured Loktanella sp. | reverse complement strand
GCGCTCCGTTTTGACAACAGATTCATAGTTATCGGAATCGTTTGGCATCATGCTCCCCAACGTTGAAACGGCGTGAATGGCAAATTCAGGCTCGTAGAGAAAAGGGCAAACACGTTGCCCTTTTCAAAGTTTAACAAAGATGTGTCAGGGATTTAACCCCAGCAAAGCTCCATGCCTTCGGCAACCGAGATGCTGTCAACGCCTTCTGCTGGCTGGTCTGTGACCAGAGCAACACCGGTGTCAAAGAAGTTCTTGCCCGGTGTGTTTTCAGGCAATGTGCCATCGGCTGCGTATGCTGCAATCGCTTCGATCCCTTTGGATGCCATCAACAGCGGGTACTGCTGCGATGTCGCACCGATCACGCCGTCAGCGATGTTCTGTACACCCGGGCAGCCACCGTCGACAGACACGATCAGCACGTCGTTTTCACGACCGATAGAACGCAGCGCTTCATAGGCACCAGCCGCGGCTGGTTCGTTGATCGTATAGACGACGTTGATCATCGGATCGACAGCGAGAAGGTTTTCCATCGCACGACGGCCGCCTTCTTCGTTACCTGCGGTGACGTCGTTGCCAACGATGCGCGGATCGGTTTCGTCGCCCCATCTGTTCGGGTCGCCCAGATCGATACCAAAGCCCTGCAAGAAGCCTTGGTCGCGCAGCACGCCAACAGTTGGCTGGCTAACAGCAAGGTCAAGCATGGCGATTTTCGCGTTTGCGGCTTCATCACCAAGTGTCGCTGCAGCCCACTGGCCGATCAGTTCACCGGCAAGGAAGTTGTCGGTCGCGAATGTCGCGTCAGCGGCATCAATCGGATCAAGCGGTGTATCGAGCGCGATAACCAACAGACCTGCTTCACGCGCCTGGGTCACAGCACCAACGATGGATGATGTGTCGGACGCTGTCAGCAGAATACCGGATGCGCCGTTTGCGATGCAGGTCTCGATCGCAGCAACCTGTGTTTCGTGGTCACCGTCAACACGCCCTGCAAAAGAGCTCAGCGTCATGCCCGCAGCTTCGGCAGCAGCCTCGGCACCTTCGCGCATTTTCACGAAGAAGGGGTTGGTGTCTGTTTTTGTGATCAAGCAAGCGGATGGGCCGTGCGCGTCGGCAAAAGCTGCGCCACTGCTCGCAATAGCAATTGCACCGCCCAAAAGGGCTGTCTTTGTGGATTTAAACATAATGGTCCTCCCATGACCTTTGTAGTCGTTCCCGTGAGACGAGAAACTGAAGCTTTTCCGACGGACTGTCAATAACTAACTTCCAGAGAGTTATTTAATATGCTATTGCTTGGCGAAACCAAAGAATAGTTGGGTGCAATGGACAGAATTCAGGAACCGGACAGGGACGAATCGGACGACGCGACATTTGAACGCGGCACCAATCAAGGCGGCATGCGCGAACGAAACGAGCGCGTTGTCCTGAGCCTCTTGCGCCGAAATTCCGACATGGCGAAAGCCGACATTGCGCGCCGCACAGGTTTGTCAGCCCAAACCGTTGCCCGCCTGATCGGATCACTTGAGGCCGATGG
>CAYZKE010000745.1:0-1538 GCA_964478505.1 uncultured Loktanella sp. | reverse complement strand
TAGAGCGATACTTCAGCCCCGGCATCAGCCCGATCAAAATCTCTGAGATCGCCGCACCCGCCACAGGATCACCGCCACTGCGGAACCACGCGATCATATCATCGACGCTGTGCAATTCGGTATCCACCGCATCGCCACCGATTTTGATATAGGTCTTGCCGTCAGGATACAGCACAGGCGGCAGGATATAGGGATCCTCTGACCGGCCCGGTGGAACGTAGATCACCGAAGGCATCCCCGACAGACGTGTGGCTTCTCCTTCGTCCAGTTCGAAAAACGCGATGGTGCGGGCATAGACCCGCATAGGGATCGGATCGGGCAAAAGCCCCTCGGCTTTGGAAAACGCACCACAAGCAACAATCACCTTTGCGGCCGTATGGACCGCACCACCGGCACAATGCACCTGCGCCGCACCTCCGCCCTCGGAAATCCGCACCACCGTATCACGATGCAAAATCGCACCCGCCTTGGTCGCCGCCGTGATTTCCGCCTTCACATGCAGACGCGGATTGATCCAGCCGGCATCCGTCTCTTCATGCAGCGCAAGGATCCCCTCGGGAAAGGCAAACTCGGGGAACCGCGCGGCCAGTTCCGCCCCCCGCAACGGCGTGTGTGCGACACCATTCGCCTGCGCATGGCGTTGCGCGTTCAGAATATAGTCGCGCTCTGCGCCCACTTCGGTGCCTGCCACAAGTGCCCCCGCAGGCGTATAAAACGGCTGCGCGCCCTTCGCGGCAATCTCGGAATATCGGGCAATCGCCTCTTGCGCAAAACGGGCCCAGTTCTTGCGGGTGTCGATCTTGCGCGTGATCCGTGCCTGATCGTAGTGGCTGGCAAAAACCCCTGTATGCGTGGCTTTTTCCAACGGTTCATCCGGCCCCACAAGGGCCGTTTTCACGCCCATTTCCGCCAGATGACGCGCCGCCGCACTGCCCATCAGGCCCGCGCCGACCACAATCACATCATAGCTTTGTCCGGTCATGCCCTGCTCCGTTTCAGTCGATCACGCGCAGACCATGCCAAGCGATACAGGAAATGGAAATAGCCCGCATTCACGCACGGCGCGGGCGTATTCCCATCGCCCAAACCCTGCGCCGCGCAATGGCCCATATCAGGGCGGCCACAACCAACACAGCAAGGGCGGTTTTACTCACCACCTCCATCGTGCCCACGATCTGCACCGCATGCACAACAGTGCCAAGAACCGCCAGACTGACCAAAACACTATGCCCCCACCGCCACAGGCGCAGCGGCAAACGCGGACGCAATACGGCCAGCAAAGCCGCCCCGAACACCGCCCACATCGCCAGCGCCCCCCAAACGGCGAAGGGTGTGGGTGAACGGAACAACAAGACATCCATCACATCAGGCGGACTCGTGATCCAAAGTCCGATGACATGGCCAAGGACAGCGATCACAAGGCCCGCACCAACGGCACGGTGGAGCCGACGGGACGCCAGCAAAGACACCCCCGGAAGCACGCCAATCGCCAACAAAGGCTGCACCAGCATCATCGCCATGCCGACAACACCGGCAAG
>CAYZKE010000744.1:0-1539 GCA_964478505.1 uncultured Loktanella sp. | reverse complement strand
AGGTGATGCCCTGTTGTCGGCTAGCCGGTGGAATGCTGCAGGCCATCATTTTTCCCGCTGATTGCGTAGCCGTTTCTGCCGTTCTGCTTTGCACGATAAAGCGCGGCATCCGCATCGCCCAAGACACTTTCTTTGCTAGACCGTTGTCCCGCGTGGGTGACGGTCAGGCCAATGCTGATCGTGACCACCCCAATGCCGTCATGTCGTCCCGGGTGCACGATTTGCAATGCAGCAACGGCATGAACCAGACGCTTGGCCAGACGGGCTGCTTCCAATTCATCGATATTCCGAAAGGCGACAGTAAATTCTTCACCCCCGAAACGGGCACAAAAACCATTCGGCTGGGCGGTTTCCGTCAGAAATGTCTTGGCCACTTGTCGCAAGCAATCGTCGCCTGCGGGGTGTCCTAGGGCGTCATTATACAGTTTGAAATGGTCGATATCGATCATCAGAACAGCAACAGCGCCCGGCTGGCCCAGCCATTGATCCAGCGTTTCATCCAGATATCGGCGATTTGGCAAGTCTGTCAGCGCATCTGTCCGTGACAGCTGCGTCAGTTGGCGTTGTGTGTGTTCCGCTTTGTTCGCGCGCAAAAGCGCGGTACGCGCGGTCACATAGTCCGTGCACCTTCGTTTTTCGATCAGGTAGTTGCCATAAAGCGTAAAGGCGCTGGCGGTAAACGCTTGCAACGTAAATGCTTGCAACAGGGCCGGATCCAGCGTCCGGTGCATGATCAGACCGGACATCGTGATGACAAAGGCGCAGGATGTGAAAACGACGGCCTGCCGAAACCGCAGGGCAAGTAACATATTGCCAAAAACCAGCGAGAGGCCGAATTCACCAAAGCTGTAGGTGCCTAAAGGATGGTCCGACAGCCAGAACAGAAAGACCGGAATAGCATAGGCGTTCACTGCGCCAATGGTGACAAGCCACTCGCGTATTTCAGCCCTGACGAAAAATACAAGATAGGCCAATCCAAGGGAAAGCGGCGTGACAACCACCACCCGCATCACGACCGATTGCCAGATGATATCCGGCATCAGCAGCAAGCCAGTGAAATTGTACATATTATAAAGGATCAGCCCGATCAGGATCGTATGGCGTAAATGCGCTGCGCGCGCCGCACCGTTTTCAAGTTCATACTGCGCGTTGGTATCTTGATCAAAAGACAACCACCTGCCGAGTGTTGCCACGTTGTGATCACCCGCACTGCCCGTTGTTTCCGATCGCGTCATTGCCGAACCACCACTTTAGTGACAGCGGCTTGCCACGGATATCTTAAGAAAGGGTAAAATGCTCCCGCCCCGAAGTGATGCTATGATCCCGTCAATCGCATTCACTTTGTTCCCGCGGATCGGTCTATCGCGCCAAAGGGGCGCAATGGTACCAACCCCCTTTGCGCTGCTTGCAACCAAGCGCCCATTTCGCTAACTCCGCTGGGACGATTGCAAGAGGCGCCCCATGGACGATCTGAAACAAAAATACCTTGGCTTGATTGCCGATGCCGCCGATGAGGCCACAATCGAAGACCTGCGCGTG
>CAYZKE010000743.1:0-1539 GCA_964478505.1 uncultured Loktanella sp. | reverse complement strand
ATTGCGCCAGCTTCCTCTGCGGAAACACCAACAGGTTTCTCGACAAAACAATGCAAACCCGCCGCCGCTGATTTCTCGGCCAGAGCGCGGTGGCTATCCGGAGGTGTCAGAATATGAACGGCATCAAGGTTTTCCTGCGCAACCATTGCATTGAAATCTGTGTAAGGCTTTGCGCCAAAGCTACTGCCCAAAGCATCTGCAGCACTAGCAGACATGTCGCAGACTGCGACGAGATCGATACCTGCCAGTGACTTGATGGTATCGGCATGCCAGGTGGCGATGTAACCCGCGCCAACGATCCCGACCCGCAAGGGTGCTTTTGCCATTTGGTCCTCACTTATACTCGATAATCGCCATGTCCGTGTGGCGCATGACACGCCAGTGATAGGTTAGCAGCCCAATCAGATTTGGAAACTTGGACAAACTCAGAAACACAGAGTGATGGAGTGCCTGTTGCGGCGCAAGCCCGCTTGCCATCAGGCCGCGCGCCGTCCGGAGATAGGAAACCACATAAAGTCCCAGCACTGGCAAGAGCAACCAGGCGGAGACACTCATCGCGACCACTGCCAATAAAGGTAAGAGCGCCCCGTAGACCCAAACCCTCTGACGGGCGCGCAGGAAATGTTCGGGGTGCAATGCGCCCACTTGCGCAAATCCATGCCCTGCGCGTACCGCACGCTGCCACCATTGTCCAAAGCGCATCATATCCGCGTCATGCAGCGTCATGCGCTCTGGCAGGCGATGCACGCGCCACTGCGCCTTGCGCACACGGATGCAAAACTCGTCGTCTTCTGCTGCAATGACATGCGGGTTGAAACCGCCCACTTCTTCGAAAACAGAAGCCCGCACCATCATATCACCTCCGCAGGCGTCGATATCGCCCGCTGGTCGGTGCCACTCAACATTGGCAAGCGCGTTATAGACGCTTGCATCCGGATTGATTTCCGACCGCCATCCCGTGACGATCCCTATGTCCTCGTGCAGCATCAATGCCTCTGCGCCAGCATCAATCCAGCCCGGCTCAACCATACAATCACCGTCAATGAACTGAACGAGATCCGGCACGGGATCGAGGGCGGCAAACCCCGCGTTGCGCGCCCTTGCGGCGGTGAAAGGTACGCTGAGGTCCAGTTCGACCACCTGCGCGCCAGCATCGCGTGCGGCCTGCAGGCTGTTATCGGTTGACCCGCTATCCACATAAACAATGCGCGAAACGACCCCTTGCAGCGATGCAAGGCTGGCCACCAGGCGCGCACCCTCGTTGCGCCCAATCACGACCACGGCAATGTCGGCTGTGTCTGTCATGCGATGTGGATTCCGGTGGTTTGCGAAAGTGGTGTCATCGGTGTCTCCATGCCCACGCAATCTGGCGATAGTAGGGCACCTTAGCCGTCAGGGAAAAACCTGCGCAGCTTTGCTGCATTCTGTGTCTGATCATGGGCTTTTGCAACGCGCGCACGGCCTGTCGCGCCCATTGCTGCCAGTGTTGCCGTATCCGCCAAGAGCGCCTGTGCCACCGCGTCTTGCAGGGCTTGCACA
>CAYZKE010000742.1:0-1540 GCA_964478505.1 uncultured Loktanella sp. | reverse complement strand
ACGCGTCGCCCATGTGTCCATGCCAGCCCGCGATCCCACAGCCATCGCCGATCAGCTTGAGAAGCCCGTCTTCCTGCGGCTTGGTCATGTTGCCGAATTCGGTGCGGTGGCCAGAGCGGGCCGAGGACCAGATCGGCGTGATCAGGTCCACATCGGCGAGATCCCAAGGGCGTTGAAGGGGCTCCATCGTGTCGTAAACATCGACGTCAAAGCCGTTGTCTTCGAGCAGCGCCTTGTACCAGTCCGCAAATGCGGTCGGCGCGTGGCCCTCCCATCCGCCAACAAATAGAGCCGCCTTCATTGGCTTTCCTTTCGCATGTAATCGCGCATCGCGGCCATGTCCCGTTGGCCGTAGCCACGCGCTTCGGCATCCTGCAGACGCGCGAGGGTTTCGCGCCCTTGCGGGAAGGCCGCACCCAGACCGCGCGCCAGCGCCGCCGTGATCTCCATGTCCTTGCGTGCCAGCGCGACGGTGAAGGTGACCTCATGCGCCCGATCATCCAGATAGAGCGGGCGACGGTAGGACAGCATCGGCGCGGCGGCAGCGCTGGCTTCGATCACATCGAAAGCCAGTTCCGTCGCGATCCCGGCCTTGTCCGTGAGGCTCAGCGCCTCGGATACAGTCTGGTTCAGTCCGTGGATCAGGGCATTGACCGCAAGTTTCATGATCGCACCAGCACCGGTCCGGTCGAGAAAGACGGTGCGTTTCCCCATCGCGTCGAACAGAGGTGCCAGGACCGCACCGTTGTGTGCCGTACACCCGGCCATGATCAGCAATTGCGCATCACGTGCCGCTTGCGTCGCGCCCGAAACCGGCGCGTCGATGACGCTTGTTCCTTCAGGTGCGGCATCTACGAGGGCGCTAATGTGATCCGGACTCATCGTGCCCATCACCACCACAAAGGACGGCGCATTTGACGCAAAGACCCCTCTCGCACCCAGGTGAAAATCCTCGGATGCGGCATCGTCCGCCAGCATGCTGATCACGACATCGCAGCTCTCTGCCAGATCGCTCGGTGTCTTTGCGACGGCGCCTCCGGTCTGGCCCGCAAACACGCGCGCCTTGGTGTCGGTGCGGTTCCAGACAGTCAGATCGCCCATTCGGCCAAGTCCGGCAAAGCCGATCCGCATCACGCGGCTTGTCCGGACTTGATGCCCGAGATGGCTTGGATCAGGTTGTCCTCGGTCACCTCTTCGGATGTAAACGTCCGCATGATCCGCCCGGAATACATCGCCACGATCCGGTCCGAGACGTGCAGCACCTCGGGCATCTCGGAACTGATGACCATCACCGCATAGCCCTGCGCCGCCAGCTCGCGCAGCAGTTTGTGGATCTCTGACTTGCTGCCCACATCGATGCCGCGCGTGGGTTCGTCGACAATCAGCACGTTGGGATGCATGGACAGCCATTTGCCGATGACGATCTTCTGCTGGTTGCCGCCGGACAGATTGCCCACCTGCTGTTTCCAACCCGGTGTCCGGATATCCAACCTGTCACGATACTGGTCGAAAATCGCGATCTCGGCACCTTCGGCGATGA
>CAYZKE010000741.1:0-1545 GCA_964478505.1 uncultured Loktanella sp. | reverse complement strand
GTGAAATCCTGCAGGCGCGTGCCGACGGCCAGGATCACGTCCGCCTCTTCCGCGATTGTATTGGCGCTGTCCGATCCGGTCACCCCGACCGGCCCGATATTGAGCGGATGATCATGGACCAGATTGGCGCGCCCTGCGATGGTCTCCACGACCGGAATCCCCGTGGCCTCGGCAAAAGCGGTCAGTTCCGCCACTGCGCCGGAATACTGGACACCGCCCCCCGCAATGATCATCGGACGCTTGGCTGATTTCAGGAGGGCAACCGCATCATCTACCTCTTCACTGTCAGGCATCTGGCGGCGAATACGGTGCACACGCTTGTCAAAGAAACTGCGCGGATAATCATAGGTCCAGCCCTGCACGTCCTGCGGCAGGCCAAGAAACGCAGGCCCGCAATCCGCAGGGTCCAGCATGGTGGCGAGCGCCGCAGGCAGCGACTGGATCACCTGTGCAGGATGCGTGATCCTGTCCCAGTAACGGGTCACGGCCTTGAAAGCATCATTCACGCCAAAGGTCGGATCGCCGAAATGCTCAAGCTGCTGCAAGACAGGGTCCGGCAGGCGGGTGATGAAGGTGTCGCCACAGAGCATCAGCATGGGCAGACGGTTCGCATGGGCAAGTGCCGCAGCCGTCAGCAGGTTCGCCGTGCCGGGACCGGCGGATGCCGTGCAAAACATGAACCGGCGGCGCAAATTGGCCTTGGCATAGGCCGCAGCGGCAAAGCCCATCCCCTGCTCGTTCTGCCCGCGATAGAGCGGCAGCGCGACTTGTTCATTGTAAAGCGCCTCACCCAGACAGGTGACGTTGCCATGGCCGAAAATGCCGAATCCACCGCCGCAAATGCGGGTCTCGACCCCGTCGATGTCGATCCACTGATTGGCCAGATAGCGGACAATGGCCTGCGCTGTTGTCAACGTGACTGTTTCGGCGGTGTGCCCCATGATCGTCTCCCCATCGGCGCATAAATTCTGCGTCGGTCGCGATTGTTTATTGACCAACCACCTGAAAGAACGTTACGCATTTTGCAACCGGTTGCAACCGGTTTCTGGGAAGGGGAGCAGACATGACAGAGATCGGTATCGGGATCATCGGCGGCGGCTATATGGGCAAGGCGCATGCGGCTGCCTACGCCTCCGTTGGCGCGCTTTTCGATACTGCGCTGCGGCCGCGTCTTGAAATGGTCTGCGCGTCATCGGGTGCCTCGGCTGACAGGTATCAAAAGGCCTTCGGCTTTGCGCGCGGTACCGCCGACTGGCGGGTGCTGGTGCATGATCCAAAGGTCGAGGCTGTCGTCATCGCCTCTCCGCAGGACACCCACCGCGATATCGCGCTTGCGGCTTTTGCCTTGGGCAAGCCCGTTTTCTGCGAAAAGCCGCTTGGTGCGACACTGGCGGATTCCATTGCCATGACCGAGGCTGCCGATCAGGCAGGCGTGATCAACATGGTCGGTTTCAACTACATCCGCACACCTGCGGCGCAATATGCGCGTCAACTGGTGGCGGATGGCCGCATCGGTGACATTACATGGTTCCGCGGCGAACACAC
>CAYZKE010000740.1:0-1546 GCA_964478505.1 uncultured Loktanella sp. | reverse complement strand
ATCATCAACCACGGCGAGGTGATCGTGCGCGACAGCACCGCCAATCTGCTCGGGCGGTTGGATAGCAAAACGCTGGTGATTACCCCTGAAACCGAGGCCGATCTGCCCGCTCTGCCCGATAATATCACAGGTCACAAGCTGCCCAATGGGACACTCACGTTCACCTATAAGAGCGGCACCACCCCAGCGGATCAAATCCTGAACATCGTGCGCGACGCAGGGATCACCATCAAGGATGTCAAAACCGAAGAGGCCCATCTTGAAGAGGTGTTCTTGTCGCTCACATCCTCAAAATAGGCATGGACTTTCTATGTCCAATCAAACTTCCCCGGGAGGGCATCAAAATTCGTGAATTTTGATTACTTCGCCAACATCCGCCCCATCGGGCGGCCGCCCAGAATATGCATGTGGTAATGCGGCACTTCCTGCACGGTGTGATGTCCTCAAACGCGAGCGCATAATCGTTTTCATAAACGGTTTTATTGGGGATTTCGCCGCGCAGGATTTTGGCAAAGATATTCTGGTCGTCGTAGGCATATTCCATGGGTGTCCTCAATCAACAAAGAGATGGGGGGTATCGGCAAGCGTGCGCGCCACGTCCGGTGACACGCTCAGAAACTGCGCAAGCGCAGATGCATTTTCGTCTGTCGTCGCCGTTTCTTTGATCCGGCTGGCATGCACGAATTGCGCATCGCGAATGGCCTCGCGTTCGTAGATCATATCATGGCGAATGGTCGGCAAAAGGCGCGCGAATGTGGCTTCGCTCGTCTGTGGACCGGCCAGACCAACACGCATCGCGTGACCGGCCAGATAGTCATCGTCAAAACTACATTCGATTTCAAGCAAGCGCACGGTGGCACGGTCGGTATAGAAATCTGTCATCAGATCGAGGCTTGATGTATCAAGACAGATCACCATGCGGTCACTGTCAAAATGATCAAAGAGCAACCGCATCAAAGCCCTGCGATGCCGTCCGCGTTTCTGCAAAGAGGTCTCAATCCCTCCTAAATCCGGCAACGGGGTTTCGTCTTCATTGAATAGGTATTCCAAAGCCGGCACATTGGTATGATGCTGGATCGCGGCCACAAGACGTTTGGCGACGTGCCATTTCTTGCAGGCGATAATCATCAACTCGCGGCTGCGGCCCAAGGTCGTTTCATTTTCCCAGAACCGCGGCGCAAAGCGCCGCCCAACGCGGCCACGCCCGGACAGAAACTGAAACAAGCTTCGCCCTTCGTCCGAGATCACAAAGTCCATCCGGTCGCTGGCGTAAAGCGCGCCAAGACGGGTGCGCAGGTCTTCGGCCTCGACACTGATCTTGCGGGCAAAAAGCGATCCTTGGCCCAAAAGCAGTTCATAGTGGTCGTTATAGAAGGTCACCGGCATGCCATAGTCGGTGAACATCAGAAACGTCAGCGTGCGGTTCTCGATCTCGCGGTCAGGCACCAGATGGCGTACCAGGGTCTGGAAAAACGTCTCATCAGGAATCCAGGTCGTGCGGAAAAAGCGCATCACATCACGGCGGGCATAGGCGAACTCCAGGATC
>CAYZKE010000739.1:0-1546 GCA_964478505.1 uncultured Loktanella sp. | reverse complement strand
CGGAACGTGATGGCGCACCCTTGCGCCGCTTTGGCGATGCAGCCCTTGATCTGGTGCGCGCCTATAGCTGGCCCGGCAACGTGCGGCAGTTGGAAAACGCTGTCCGCCGTTTGGTCTTTACCGCGTCGGAAGACGAAATCACACGCGCCGAGGTGGAAACGGTCTTGGGCAACCAGCCCGCGATCGAGCCGCTGCGTTCAGGTGGCGAGGGCGATAAACTCAGCGCCAGCGTGAACAAGCACCTGCGCCGCTATTTCGATTTGCACGGGGGTGTTCTGCCACCGCCGGGGCTTTACAACCGAATCCTCAAAGAGGTCGAAGGCCCGCTGATTGAGATTGCGCTGGATGCCACAGGTGGAAATCAGGCCAAATGTGCCGATTTGCTGGGAATAAACCGCAATACCCTGCGTAAGAAGATCACCGACCTCGATATCCGCGTGACACGGCGCCGCAAATTGATGTAAAACCGCAACAGAACCGTGGCACTGCTACGTCAGCGTAGCAGAAAGACCACAGCAAATGGCGGTACCGTGAGGGCGACCTCACCTCAATAACAGGGCATTGCGCGTGCGGCGTTCCCTTTCGGGCCTGAATATGACGCGACTAGGTCGCTGGTTCCGCCAGCGCCATGTGCAAACGGCGTTGACGATCGGCCTTGTGGTGGCGGGGCCACTGCTGGCGGTGCTGACCTATATTGTCGTCGGACCGCTGGATCGTGGGGCGTCGTCCACGTCATTGCGTTTGGTTCTGCTTCTGGATTTCATTTATGTGCTGGTCGTGGCGGCCTTGGTCATGCGGCAGGTGGCGCGGATGGTGTCGGCGCGGCGCGCCAAATCGGCAGGCTCACGACTCAGTCTGCGCCTGACAGGGGTCTTTGCACTCTCGGCGCTGGTACCAATCGTGCTGGTGGCGGTCTTTTCTGTCACGCTGATTTCTATCGCGCTCGACGGGCTGTTTTCCGAACCCGTGGGCAACGTGTTGCGGACCTCTTTGACCACGGCGCAGGCCTATGAAGAAGAGCACCGCCAGGAGCTGACACGCGACGGGCTTGCTTTGGCGGCCTATCTGAATCGCGAACGGCAGGCGAACCTTTTTATGGACGATGGCGAGGTGCGGTTCGCGTTGGGTGAGGTGCAGGCGCAGGTCGAGCGTGGCCTGAGCGAGGCCTTTGTGATTGACGGCTTGGGTACGATTGCCGCGCGCGGTGCGCGGTCTTATGAATTCGGCTATGAACGCCCCTCTGCCGAGGATTTCACGCGCGCCGATGACACCGGCCTTGCGATCATTCAGGATTTTGCCAACAACGAATTTCGCGCCCTGATCCCGCTTTTGGCCTTCCGGGACAGGTATCTCTACGTCACGCGCCCTGTGGACGGGAATGTACTGACTCTGCTGGATGATACGACCGAGACTGTGGCCCAGTACGAAGAGCTTCAGAACGAGCGCGGACAACTGTTGTTCCAGTTCGGCCTGCTTTATCTGGGGTTTGGCTTTATCCTGATCCTTGGCGCGATCTGGGGCGGTCTGGTCTTTGCCGAGCGCCTGT
>CAYZKE010000738.1:0-1547 GCA_964478505.1 uncultured Loktanella sp. | reverse complement strand
GATGAACTTGCGGATACCATTATCCTGCTGGTAAGGGTTGGCACCGGTGTCCACCACATCCAGTCGCTGCAATTCGACCGCATCGTCGGCAATTGCCTGCAACTTCAGAAAGGATTGCACAGTAGTCTGCCATCGACAGCGCTTCGTCGCCGCCAAGTTCAAGCGTTTCACCATCATATCCGCCCAAGAGAGCAATCGCTGCGGCCTCGGCCAGATCGCCTCGAGATGAAAAGGAAAACTTGCCGTCGCCAGCTGCGCCAAAATGCTGACCCATGTTCAGGTCCTGCTCAAGGCTCATGAGCATGTTTTCACTATACCATGCATTACGCAGGAAAGTGTATGCGATGCCGCTATCCGCGATCAGCGCCTCGGTTGCTTTGTGATCTGCTGCCAGCGCAAGCGGGCTTTCAGCCGCATCAAGCAAAGAGGTGTATGCGATGTAACCGACGCCAGCCGCCTTGGCCGCTGCAACGATGCCTTTGTGTTGGGACATACGGTTCGCGATGTCAGAGCCGGATACAAAGAGCATCCGGTCAATGCCTTCAAATGCGGCTTCAAGGCTTGCTTGATCGTTGTAGTCGCCCTTGCGGGTTGCGATGCCGCGATCGGCAAAATCCGCCGCCTGCGCATCGGTGCGTATCAATGCCACGATGTTTGCGGCGTCTGTCTTTTGCGCAAGGTGGCTGATTGTTTGTTGACCCAATTGGCCCGAAGCGCCGGTAATGAGGAATGTCGACATTGTATTTCCTTGTGGTTTCGTTTCGTATATAACTCTCATTTAGAGACCGTATTTCGCCTCGTAAAGGAGGCATGAATTTGTCTCCAGGTTACAAAAAGGGAACCGCTATGAATCAGGTGACGGGCAACCGGCCATTACAGCTCAAAGAGGCGGGCTTCACGCTTGAGAATTGCCCTGTGCGCAGCATCCTTGATCACGTTGCGGCCAAGTGGACCAGCCTGATCGTGCTTGAGCTTGCGGCGGGACCGCAACGATTTAACGCGCTTGGGCGCGCGCTGCCTGATATTTCCAAACGGATGCTGACGCAGTCCTTGCGCGATCTGGAAAGGGACGGTCTGGTCATTCGGCAGGTTTTCGACACCAAACCACCAAGTGTTGAATACCGCCTCTCTGATCTGGGGCGGTCCTTTCTGGCGCCACTGTCGCTGATGGTGGATTGGGCGATCTCGCAAGAAAACCAGATTGCGGCGTCGCGTGCGCGGTTCGATCGGGCCTGACAGGTCACCAGCGCATGTTCTAAATGTAGGCCTGCATGGTACGGTGGATCAGGACTCACCTTATGCGCCGAGCTGTTGCGCCAGAAATGTCTCAAATGCGTCCAGATCAATTGCGTCCATTTGCCCGAAGGCCTGCATCCAGACCGAGGCTTCGCGCAAGGCGTCCGGTTCCAGCTTGCACCATTTCACCCGCCCGCGCTTTTCTTGCGAGATCAGCCCTGCTGCGGTCAAGACACCCAGGTGCTTGGAGATCGCTGCCAATGACATCTGGAACGGTTCCGCAACGTCGGTGACGGCCATGTCATCCTCAA
>CAYZKE010000737.1:0-1548 GCA_964478505.1 uncultured Loktanella sp. | reverse complement strand
GATCCTCCGAAAGGGGTGTTATTGTCACCAAAGAACGTATGACCTGCCACAGGATTTTTCCTCCGTTTGGAATTAGAGTCCGACCCAACGAAGGGACGGACAATGAAGCGATCAAGATACAGCGAAGAACAGATTTTTGGCATCCTGACGGAGCATGAGGCAGGCGCGAAGTGTGCTGACCTGTGCCGCAAGCATGGCATGTCGGAAGGCACCTTTTATGCCTGGAAAGCAAAGTTTGGGGGGATGACGGTTTCCGATGCCAAGCGGCTGAAGACGCTCGAAGACGAGAACGCCAAGCTGAAGAAGTTGCTGGCCGAGCAGATGCTCGATGCTGCAGCGATGAAGGAACTGCTGGCAAAAAAATGGTAAGGCCCGCCGTGAAGCGCGAAGCCGTCGCGCATCTTCAGGCCAGGCTGGGCCTGTCGGAGCGGCGGGCCTGCCGCCTTGTCGGGGCGGATCGCAAGATGATCCGCTACCAGTCCATTCGACCGCCCGAGACCGAGTTGCGCAAGCGGCTGCGGGATCTGGCCAATGAACGCCGCCGGTTTGGTTATCGGCGGCTATTCGTGCTGCTGCGCCGCGATGGCGAGCCGTCAGGCATCAACCGCATCTATCGGCTGTATCGAGAAGAAGGGCTCACGGTGCGCAGACGCCGCGCCAGACGCAAGGCCGTGGGAACCCGTGCCCCGATCCTGGTTGAGGCCCGCCCAAACGCAAGGTGGTCGCTGGATTTCGTCCATGATCAACTCGCCTGTGGTCGGCGGTTCCGTATTCTCAACGTCGTGGACGATGTGACACGGGAATGCCTGGCGGCCATTCCAGACACCTCGATCTCTGGGCGGCGTGTCGCGCGGGAGTTGACGGCCCTGATCAAGCGGCGCGGCAGCCCGGACATGATTGTCAGTGACAATGGGACCGAACTGACCAGCAACGCGATCTTAACCTTTGCCACGGAACGCAAGATCGAATGGCATTACATCGCGCCGGGTAAGCCCATGCAGAACGGTTTCGTCGAAAGTTTCAACGGTCGCATGCGCGATGAGCTTTTGAATGAGACCATGTTCCGGAACATGGCCCATGCCCGTGCCGTGATCCGGACATGGGCTGCTGACTTCAACGAAACACGCCCGCATTCGGCACTTGGCTACCAGACGCCCAAGGCATTCGCCGAACGCCTCACCACCGCAATCGACACCCGCGCTGCGCCAAATGAAAGCTCCGCGCGGATGTCGATTGCTCAACCTGCGCCAATCGGCGTATCAACCAAGAGGACTCTGATTCCGGGTGGATGAAAGTTCAGTGGCAGGTCACACGCACCGAGGTGTTCGACGCAATCGCAGAAATCTGTGATCTCTACGACCCCACCGAGTGCTGGAACTACTTCAAGGCTGCCGGATATGCCTCAAGTTAATCCTGAAACGCTTTAGAAGTTCCAGTATACATATCCACTTACATCACGGTAAAATATGGTCTAACCGCACATTTCAACCTTCGATCAAAGAGGCAATAGCTGTCATGGCCTGAGGCCGACCGGTCAGAGTTTTGCAC
>CAYZKE010000736.1:1143-1558 GCA_964478505.1 uncultured Loktanella sp. | reverse complement strand
GGTATGCCACCATTCTGTTCGGCATCTGCCAGAACGCCCTTTACCTGGGGCTGAACTTTGTCGCGATGCAGACTGTGCAGGCGTCAGTGGCAGCGATCATCGCATCAACGATGCCGCTGATGGTGGCGTTGGCGAGCTGGCTGCTTCTGGGTGAGCGGCTGAAACCGCTGGGCATTCTGGGCCTGCTCGCAGGGGTCTTTGGTGTCGCGATCATCATGGGTTCGCGCATAAGTGCCGGCGTCGACCTTTACGGGGTGATGCTGTGCGGTATTGGTGTGCTCGCACTTACATTCGCAACGCTGGCTGTGCGCGGGGCGACATCGGGTGGCAACTTCATGATGATCGTCGGCCTTCAGATGCTTGTCGGAAGCGTCAGCCTCGGCCTCGTCGCGCTTGGCACCGAGAGCTGGGAAGT
>CAYZKE010000736.1:0-1133 GCA_964478505.1 uncultured Loktanella sp. | reverse complement strand
GCAGGGTCCTCGCCCTCGACGTCGACGCAAACGAGGTGCGCGCCGCCATCACCGATCTGCGCGGCTACGACCCGAGTCACGATCCGCGCGGCGACATTTCACTTTCTCAACCCGGTGTTCGGCGTCGCCATCGCGTCGGTGCTTCTTGGGGAAACGCTGGGTGGCCGCGATATCGTCGGGGTCATCATAGTGACAATCGGCATTCTCGCCGTCCAGATCGCCCGGCAGCCGTCGCCACCCAAGGCTTAGAAATCACTGCAATAGCGCCTCGATCTCTTTTGTGATCTTACGCGAGTCGGGACGCGCTGCGGACCCCCACGTCGCCACGACCTGTCCGTCTGGCCCGATCAACACCTTGTTGAAATTCCACGCCGGCTCAAACCCCGTTTCGGCCTTTACGGCTGCGTAGAACGGATGCGCCGACGGCCCGCGCACATGCGTGATGTCAGCCATCGGCAGGTCCAGGTCATAGTTGAGTTCACAAAATTCCTTGACCTCTTTTGCGTTGTCCAGTTCCTGATTGAAGTCATCAGATGGAACCGCCAGAACCACAAGCCCACGCGCCTTGTAGGTGTCATATACCTTTTGCAGAGCCGCATACTGCCCCGTGAACGCACATTGCGAGGCCGTATTCACCACCAGAACCGGATGTCCGCGCCATGCCTCTACGGAAAGCGTGCCTCCATCGATTGAAGGAAAGGTTCCGGTTACGCTTTTGGCCAGGCTGGTTTGGGCCAAGACGATCAAGCCCAATGTCAGAAACAGCTTCTTCATGTCAGACTCCAATTGTTGTCCAAAGGTTTTACGTAGTGCAGAGGGCCATGGATCAAACGCACATCGCCGAGAGGTTATTGCAATATACCTTTGCAATTTTGGAAATCGGACCATTTATACAAGGCGGATACACGGAGGACAGCATGTCAAGATATACCAAAGAAGCAGCTGCAATTGCCGCCCTGTCACCGGAAGAATTCTATGTCACGCAGGAAAGCGGGACAGAGCGCCCGGGGACCGGCAAGCTTTTGAACAACAAGGAGCCCGGAATCTATGTCGATATCGTTTCCGGCGAACCTCTGTTTGCATCTGCCGACAAATATGAATCCGGCTGCGGCTGGCCCAGCTTCACCAAGCCG
>CAYZKE010000735.1:0-1560 GCA_964478505.1 uncultured Loktanella sp. | reverse complement strand
TCCGATATCCTCTACGACACCCTTTCCAAATATGACCCCGACCACCTGATGCTGCGGATCACCCGCGAAGAGGCGATGCGCGGGTTGATTGATTTTGGGCGGATCGAAGAAATGCTGACACGCACCGCAGGCCGGATTGATCACCTGATCCTTGACCGCGTCACGCCGCTCTCTCTGCCGATGTTCCTTGAACAAGGGCGGATTGCGGTCGCGGGTGCCGGACAAGAACGGATCATGGAAGAAGAGGCCGCACGCCTGATGGCCGCCGCCGGTGTGTCATCGCTTTGATGCTTGAACTCGGGCGCAGCTTGCCGCAAGAACAGATCATGAACGCCTATCACTTTGATTTCTGCGGCACCCGATGCAGCGCGCTACCCTCCGGCGCGCTGCACCTACCTGCGCATAACATGCTTTGCGTGTCCGACCTGCACTTGGGCAAATCCGAACGGATCGCACGGCGCAGCGGTGTGATGTTGCCGCCCTATGAGGTGCAAGAAACCCTGCAAAAACTGGAAGCTGATATCACCGCCACCCAGCCCCAACAGGTCATCTGCCTTGGGGATAGTTTCGACGATCTTGATGCGGCAGGCAGCCTTGATGAAGATGCGCGCCTGTGGCTGACACGCCTGCAAGCTGGCAAATCATGGGTCTGGATCGAAGGAAACCACGATCCGGGTCCGATTGATCTGGGCGGTACGCATAGGGCCGAAAAGACCGTCGGCACGCTGACATTCCGCCATATCGCCACGGCAGACACCGCAGAGGTGTCAGGGCACTATCACCCCAAACATCGCATCGCGGGGCGCAGCAGGCCTGCGTTTATGTTGGACCATCAGCGCCTGATCATGCCCGCCTATGGCGCATATACCGGCGGGCTTAACAGCCACGCAGCCGACCTGCGCAAGCTGTTTCATGGACAAACAATCGCGATCCTGACAGGGCACAAAGCGATCCCTGTGCCTGTGGTTTAAACGGTCAGACCCTCAGGCTCTTCCAGACCATTCGCACGGCAACAGGCGGTCAACGTATTGGCCAAGAGACAAGCAATCGTCATCGGCCCGACACCACCGGGCACGGGCGTGATCGCGCCGGCGACGGCAGCACAGCTGTCATAATCGACGTCCCCAACCAGACGGGTGCCGCCTTCGGGTTTTTCAATCCAGTTGATGCCAACATCAATCACAGTCGCACCCGGTTTGATCCAGTCGCCCGTCACCATCTGCGGACGGCCTACCGCAGCAACAACGATATCGGCTTGCCGCACAACACCAGGCAAATCTTTGGTACGGCTATGGGCAATTGTGACGGTGCAACTATCGTTCAGCAAAAGCTGCGCCATCGGTTTACCCACGATATTCGAGCGGCCAATCACCACGGCATTCATCCCCGACAAGGACCCATGATGATCACGCAACATCATCAGACTGCCCAATGGCGTGCAGGGCACCATGCTTTTCTGTCCCGTGCCCAACAGACCGACGTTCGAGATATGGAAACCATCCACGTCTTTGGCAGGATCAATACTGTTGATAACCAAATCACTGTTCAGATGCGCAGGCA
>CAYZKE010000734.1:0-1561 GCA_964478505.1 uncultured Loktanella sp. | reverse complement strand
TTTTGTCAAACGGCTCAGGCCGCCCAACAGTCTACAGTCCATGTGCAAACGGGGCGAGCCAGAGGGAACCGAGGAGAGCCTCAAGAATTCTGGTCTTCCCGTCTCAGGCAGGAATTAATGGCATGAGGCCAACCCACCGTCTCGGACGAATAAAGGCCCAGACGAATCAAACGCGCGGGCCTGAGTGACCGTTTAGTAGTCTATGAGCAGAAAGCCAAGTGCCGCACCTGATTTAATGAGGTTTTTTGTCACTTGGACCATTCCACACTAACCTACTGCAAAGGTGTCGGCAGATAAGACGCGAAATGAACAACAAATAAGACTTTGCCGCCATCGCGTCGACGGTGACGCGTTTCTTGCTATTCTGAACCGGGATGTGACAACAGAAATCTTTGCCCGGATCGGTGACACAATCCTTGAATTGATGGCAATCCCCGTAGAACACGTGCAGCAGATCACAAGTGCCAGCGCAAGTTACCGGTTTGCTGTCTGTCCCTCCGGACCGGCCCAGAACCGAACGCGCGATCTGCCTTGTTACAAGTCACTGCAAGGCAAAAATGCAAACGGCAGGCCAAATTGGCCTGCCGAAGATTGCTTCAAACTGAAGACAGGAATTTAGTTGCCGGTCGCAGACGCGACATCAACAGAGACGCCCGGGCCCATTGTCGAGCTGACGGAGATCTTTTTCATGTAGGTGCCTTTTGCGCCTGTCGGCTTGGCTTTGCCAACCGCATCAACAAAGGCTTTCATGTTCTCTTCGATCTGCTGTGCAGAGAAAGAGGATTTGCCGATACCGGCATGAACCACACCAGCTTTTTCCGCTTTGAACTGAACCTGACCGCCCTTTGCTGCTTCCACAGCTTCTTTGACGTCCATGGTCACTGTGCCAACGCGTGGGTTTGGCATCAGGTTACGCGGGCCCAGAACCTTACCCAGACGACCGACAATGGCCATCATGTCAGGGGTCGCGATGCAGCGGTCAAAATCGATCTTGCCGCCCTGAACAGTTTCCATCAGGTCTTCTGCACCAACGATATCTGCGCCAGCCGCTTTCGCTTCTTCCGCTTTTTCGCCGCGTGCGAATACAGCCACGCGCACGGTTTTACCTGTACCATGTGGCAGGTTCACTGTGCCGCGAACCATCTGGTCGGCGTGACGTGGATCAACGCCCAGCACCATTGCGATTTCGACGCTCTCGTCAAACTTCGCGTTGGCGTTGTCTTTCACCAAAGCAGCCGCTTCGGACACGGTAACGTTCTGTTTGCCTGCGAATGCAGCACGTGCTGCAGTTGTACGCTTACCAAATTTTGCCATTACTTCACCTCGATGCCCATAGAGCGAGCGGAACCCGCGATGATCAGCATTGCGCCTTCGATGGACGTCGCATTGAGGTCCTTCATCTTCGCTTCTGCGATTTCACGCACCTGCTTGCCTGTGATTGTACCAGCAACATCCTTGCCAGGTGTCTTGCTGCCGGACTTCAGGTTCGCGGCCTTCTTGATGTAATAAGACGCAGGTGGCGTCTTGATTTCCATCGTGAACGACTTGTCCTGATAGTATG
>CAYZKE010000733.1:0-1572 GCA_964478505.1 uncultured Loktanella sp. | reverse complement strand
GGCTGCGGCGACCGTGATGCTGGAACCGGCCTTCTTCAATTCCGGTTTTTTCGAAGCAAGTGCTTTCATTGTCTTTCCCTTCTGGTTTGACGAGAGACGCGGATGGCGTCGCAATCAAAAGGGCAACTTCGCGGGACTTTTCTCAAGTGATTGATCGCAGCAACTTAGAATTAACTTGCTCGAATCACTGTTTTTGGACCCGGTTGGCACGAAATTCGTAACCAGGTGGCTTCACCGGCGTAGCCAAGTGGTGTCGTATTCAGACCCGGGCGGTCATGATTATCGACCCACGTGGGTATTATTTCTTGCCGCGTGGTTTGCGGGCATAACCAGTCCGAAAATTTTTCGAGTCGGAAGGCTCGACCAGTGATGGGCTAAGTGCGACAGACGCTTCGGAAAGAACGATAAGACTGGAGGAACTCGCCAATGGCCGCCGAGCCAAGCGTCAATCATAAGCTGATGGTCAGCAGAGAGGGTCTCGAGGTCATGGCGGAAGCCGTAAAAGCTCTGACCCTGCGAGAAGAGCGCTTTCAAAGGCTTAGCGACGTCATTACGACCGCTCTGGAAACAGTGGAACCCGAGAGCGCAGCGCTGCCTGAAGGCTTCGGGGAAGACCCGCCACTGGGCGGCCCAATTCCTATCAATCTGAGACTATCCAAGCCTCTCAACGACGAGCTTGACATGTTTCGAGCCAGCTTGTGCCAGCGCGCGGGAGACCATTGCGGCGTGCGAGAAACGGTCATCTATTGCTCGATGCAGATCGCAAAAGGGTAAATTTTCTCTTGCCAAACCCTTGAAAAGTTATCCACAGTATGCGTGTGCATAGGCTGTGTATAAGGAAGGATCATGTATCAGGGGTCAGGGAGTGTTGAAGAGAAATCGTGCGCTCAGGTGCACCGTGAAAACGCCATTCTCATAAAGCTTCAGATGAAAAAGCAGGGTGTGAGCATCAGATGCCTCGTGAGTGAAGGGATCGTGAAGACCAGCCACCGCCATCGGTTCTATGAGCGCATCGAGGAAGGCAAGCTGGAGTTCGATGAAATCGTCAAGCTGAGGCAGAGGTTAAAAATCGACCCGGTCCGCGCGGAATTAGCGATGCGCTGCTTTGATAGCCCGGAATCCTATGAAGACCCCTGCTGCGAGACCACGGCCCATGTTGCGACTGCTCTGGCCGTTCAACTCTTCGAAGTTATGGCGGCTTGTGAGGGCGAATTCGAACCTTTGAAGGAGGGGCTTTGCCAAGGTCTTGCCAAGCGCGCGACTACGGCGATTGCCGAGAATCATGCGCGCATCGAAGCTCAACGTGAAGCGATAGGTGACGCGGACCGCGCGTTTGGGTGACTGCCGAGCGCTACCGGCACGCAATCACGGAATGCATGCGGATCGATCAAGCGATCCGCCGCCAAACCCAAAATTCACGGACGACAAGGGGCGCAGATTTCGATATTCTGCGACTATGAAGCACGAAGCCCTGATCGCCTGGACGTCGCTCTATATCGCTGTAGGTATCATGGCGCTGATTTGCGCGGTCCTGTCCGTGCTGGTTACTGCGGATGATTGGCGCGCTGGTCG
>CAYZKE010000732.1:0-1573 GCA_964478505.1 uncultured Loktanella sp. | reverse complement strand
CCCCGCCGTAGCGTGCAAATTGCAGGGTTGTGGCCGAGTGCCGTTTCGTGATCGTGCCGGCCTGATCGACGCGGACAAAGAAGAACGGGATGCCTTTGGCGCCGGGGCGTTGCAGCGTGGAGAGCCGGTGCGCGACCTGTTCGATGGATGCGCCAAAGCGCGCGGAAAGAACCTCAAGGTCGTGCCGCGTGGCTTGGGCTGCGGACAGGAATGCGCCATAGGGCATCAGGGCGGCCCCTGCAAAATAATTGGCCAGCCCCACTTTGGCGATGCTGCGCGCCTCGTCCGACTGAAAACGGGCAAGGTCAAGCGTGGCTTCCAGCAGCGGTTCCTGTGCGATCAGCGCCAGTTGCAGCAAAAGCTGAAAGGTTTGTGTGGCATGATTGGCATATTGCGAAATCGTCAGGGTCTTGGTTGCCGGATCAAAGTGCCGCATGTCGGCGACATCCTTGAACACGGTGGTGATCCCGTGACTGTCCAGCATGCGCACCGCGGCATCGGCCATCGCTTCGCTGGGGTTTGTGCGGCTGGCAAACCGTTCGGCGGCACGATCGACCGCATCGATATAGTTGTCGCAATAATGAAAGAAATCGCGCACCTCTTCCCATGGGCTGGGGCGCAAACGGGCGTCTTCGCGGCCTAAAGCTTCGTCCAGTGAGGCCAGCCGTTCATGGGTCTGGCGGTAGGCCGCATGCAGATCAAGAAACGCGCGCGCAAGGGCAGGGGCGTTGGCCGCAGCAAGGCGCATGTCAGCGAGCGCAGGGGCAGGGCCCGAAAAGACTGGATCGGCCAGCGCCTCGCGCATATCGCTGACAAGGCGGGCCTCATCACCTGATTGCAGTTCGGTGACGTCAAAGCCGAATTCTTGCGCCAGCCCCAGCACAACAGCCGTTGATACCGGTCGGTTGTTGTTTTCCATCTGGTTGAGATAGGGCAGCGACACGCCCAGTTTTTCGGCAAAGTTCTTTTGCGTGAGTGACAGCCTCCCGCGCAGTTCGCGCAGTTTCGCACCAGCATAGAGTTTCTGAACTGCCATCACGTACCTTTGCAGATTTGCTAACTCACATTAGCCGCTGCAAAGAGCGGGTCAAGCGATGCGGCGTTCCCGCCAGACGACGAACAGGACGGACAGCATTGCCAGCACCGACACCAGGAGCATCAGCAATTGCAAAGGCAATGTGCCGCTTTCCACGGTCAGGATGCCGCCTGCGAATTGCGAAAGTGCAGCGCCGCCACCGATCATGATGGCCCCGCCAAGTCCGCTTGCTGTGCCTGCCAGATGCGGGCGCACCGAGATTGAGCCTGCCATGACGTTGGGCAGTGTCATCCCGTTGCCCAAGCCAAGGAAAACGCAGAAACCAAAGAAGTTGAGGGGATGAACCACGTCAGCCAAGGTCAGGATGGCTGACATGCCAAGACCTGCAATCGTGATCGCTGTACCGATCAAGGCCATGCGGTTGATACCGTACTGCACTGAATACCGTCCCGACAGAAAATTTCCGAAAGCATAGCCAAGGGCGGGCGCGCCGATGGCTATCCCGCTCCACACCGGTGAGAGGCCGAAAATCTCGGA
>CAYZKE010000731.1:0-1575 GCA_964478505.1 uncultured Loktanella sp. | reverse complement strand
TACCTTCG
The DNA here is from genome assembly GCA_964478505.1 of uncultured Loktanella sp. Classification (GTDB taxonomy): domain Bacteria; phylum Pseudomonadota; class Alphaproteobacteria; order Rhodobacterales; family Rhodobacteraceae; genus Yoonia. The sequence continues at coordinate 1,567 of CAYZKE010000731.1, read as the reverse complement.
GCCGAGTAGTTTTCATAGGCCAGCAGGCAGGCGGTTGTCAGAACACAGCTTTGACCGGCATGAATGCGATAGAGCACAATTTCGTGCCCGGTATCCGAGACCTGTTGCACCCTGACTGTACCATCCAGAAGAAACAGCATGTTCTCAGGCGAGTTCCCGGGGCCAAAGAGCATGACACCTGCGGGCACCTCGATAATGGCACTGCGCGAAAGCAGCAGTTGCTTGATCGGTGGTTCCAGCCGTGACAATCCTGGAAAACGCTCCACCCATTCCTGTGTGTCGGTCATCGGGACGTTGTCTCTAGTCTGGGCATTTCCAGCGGTGCGATCCGTTCCATCAGTTGGCCACGGTTGGCCGCGATCTGCGCAATCGTGAGATCGTCGAGAACGGCCATGAAGGCGGCTGTGGCCTCCTGCATTTTTCGCGACAGAATACAGATCCCCATCAGCGGGCAGGTGTTCTTTTCAGGGTTGAAGCACTCAACCACATCAAGAGGGCCCTCTGTAATCCGCACCACATCGCCGACAATGATCTCTTCGGGGGGGCGGGCAAGACGAAAGCCGCCGCCACGCCCGCGCACGGTCTCAAGATAGCCGGCTTTGCCCAGTTCATGCACGACCTTCATAATGTGGGGGCGCGAAAGATTGTGGATTTTTGCAACGTCATCGACGCGGAGAAGGTCCGGTGATTTCAGCGCTGCAAGCTGTAACGAGCGCAGCGCGTAGTTGGTATAACTGGTCAGTTTCATGGTGCATCCTGTTGTCGCACCCAAAAGATACATTCAAAGTATTGCTTTTGTAAATAGCTTGGGCTACCTCCTCCATTAAACCACTATTTCAAATATAGGATAAAAGACATGAGCCTGAGAATCGGTGATACAGCCCCAGATTTCGCAGCGGAAACAACGACTGGTCCCATCCAGTTTCACGATTGGATCGGCAGCGACTGGGCGTTCTTCTTTAGCCATCCCGCAGATTTCACCCCCGTTTGTACAACCGAGATGGGGCGCACGGCGCAACTGGCCGAGCAGTTCGCATCCCGCGGGGTCAAGCCGATCGGTCTGTCCACAGATACGGTTGCAGAGCACATCAAGTGGATTGATGACGTCAACGACACGCAGAACACCACTTTGCGGTTTCCGATCGTCGCTGACGCTGATCTGAAGATCGCCAAACTCTACGACATGATCCACCCCAGCGAGAGCGAGACAGCCGCCGTCCGGTCCGTCTTTATCATCGACCCAGACAAGAAAATCCGCCTGACCATGACCTATCCCATGAATGTCGGGCGCAATTTTGATGAAATCCTGCGGGTCATCGATGCGCTGCAAACCGGCGATAAATTCAAAATCGCAACGCCCGCTGACTGGGTTCCCGGCCAAAAGGTGATCATCCCGCCGTCCGTCACAGATGCAGACGCGACAAACGCGTTCCCGCAGGGCTATGAGACAATCCGCCCCTATCTGCGGACTGTGAAACTCTAGCCTGCCCCCCTGATAGAATTGGACAACACCATGAAACATCTTATCGCAATCGTCACGCTGACTACGCTTGTCCCATGCGCCGCT
>CAYZKE010000730.1:0-1580 GCA_964478505.1 uncultured Loktanella sp. | reverse complement strand
TCACCCGCCCCCATGTCGATCAGCGGCAGGTTGGCAGGGGTCATCGCCGCAAGCGTTTTGCGCCATGTCCCCTCATGTTTCAGTGTGGCTTTGAGCGCTGCGGTCAGCGCCGCGCCTTCTTCGGGTGACAGCTTTGACAGCACATCGCCAACTTGCGCAACATCTGCGACAGCGGCGACAGCGCGCCCCACCGCATCGCGCAACCCCCGCAGGGTGACAGGCGCGGTGGCAGTTGCAACGGTGAGACTGTCATCGCCCACGGCAATCACCGTGCCGGGTGCAGCATCAGACGTGGTTTTTTCGGCAACTGCCTTGGCAACAAGAAACACACCTGCATCCGTCGCGATCTTGGGACAGGTCAGCGGGTTCCAATAGTCACCGTGGTCCAGCGCATGCACCAGCGTCGTGATCTTGCGCGCAGTCTGTGTGAAATCCAGACGGGCGGCGTTGGCGGGTCTGTCATTCTTGGCGAAATAGGAGCGCTGCGTCAGGTCTTGTGCTGTCACGACGGGGGCGTCACTGGCCAGCTTGTCGATCACCGTGGCGAAACTGTCGATCGCGGCGGCATAGCATTTTGCATTCAGAGTCAGGACGTTTTCATCGGGGGCCACATCAAAAAAGCTTTGCGCCAGCAGCCTGCCTTCATCCACGCCACCTTCGATCAAATGCCAGCTGATCCCGTACTCGGCCTCACCCGCCAAGAGTGCCCAAACCGGCGCGTTCAAACCTGCATAGCGCGGCAAAGGGCCGTCATGGAAATTCGCAGCCCCGCGCGTGGGCAGCGCCAGCACGGCATCAGGGATCATATCAAGGTTGGCGATGGACAAGAGCCAGTCGAAAGATAGACCGGAAAGGGCCGCCACCAGATCATCGTCAGAGGACACAACCGGCAGGCCCGCATCCCGCGCCCATGCGGCCACATCCCTGTTGCGCGTCACAACGGCAACAAGCGTATGGCCCGCATCACGCAGCATCTCGCCACATTGAATGGCAAGGGATTCGTTTCCGATGATGACCGCGCGAAATGTGGACATGTCACTCTTCTCCGGTTTGCGGTCGCAGATCAGGCTGCCCGCGCGTAGGTTTGAACATTGCGGCAAAGTCATGCGCAGCCATTGTCCGCAGGAAATGCGGGGCCGCGCCATGCCCTTTTCCAGTCAATTTACAGCGCAGCCAGTGCAGGCCGCCGCCCGTCAAATGCAGGATCGTGGCACAGGCGGCATAAGCACGCCCGTGATTCTTGGCGAAGTAATACCAGCGCGAATCGAACCAGTAGTCCGGCACGCGCTTCCATTCCTTCATTCCGGTTGAAACAGACCCCAGATGTGTGACCACGCTATCTGCAAGAAACATACCCTGATACCCGGCTTTTTGCACACGGCGGCACAGATCTGTTTCCTCGAAATACAAAAAGAATGTCTCGTCAAACAACCCGACTTCATCCAGCACGTCCTGCCGGATCATCATGCTGGCACCGGCCAGCCAATCGACAGGGGCTGACTCCATCAACTCTCTGGGCACCTGGTAGGATTTCAGCACCTTGCTGACAGGGCCGAAATTGATGGACCCTTCCAATTCGC
>CAYZKE010000729.1:0-1581 GCA_964478505.1 uncultured Loktanella sp. | reverse complement strand
AGTCCCTTATTCAGGCGAAGCCCAACACAGTATGTCAATTTAGTGGTCCATTACCGATAGGAGAAATCCAGCGTTCAAATTAGCATCTACTGCTGAATTTGAAGCGATACAATCATTGCTTCTGACGCAGACCCTAAACGCACGCCGGTAACCGGGGATGCATCGCGCGAATCCAGCCCTGTTGCGATCCTCACATAGCGTTCGTCGGGTGAATAGCCGTTGGATACATCAAACCCTACCCAGCCAAGCTCATCGATATGTGCCTCTGCCCATGCATGGCTCGCGTCCTGATCAATGCGGTCATTCATCATCAGATAACCGCTGACGTAGCGTGCTGGCACACCTGCAAGTCGTGCGGCCGAAATGAAAATCTGCGCGTGATCCTGACATACACCACCACCGGCTATCAGCGCCTCTTCGGCGGTAGTGCCTGAAAAGGTGATGGCTTGGCCGTAAGGGACCGCCTCGATAATCGCCTGTGACAAAGCATGCAGCCCATCAAGCACATTGGGTGCCTTTTCCAAGGTCTTTGCCAGCTTGCGAATGCCCTTGCCTGCTTCGGTCCGCCGTGTGCTTTGCTTGAAATGCCATAGCGGAGCGGTGCCGTAGGTCTTGCCAAAGATACCGTCACTCGTGTGCGTCTCGACCTCGCCGGACACTTCGACTGACACTTCGGTGGCACCTTTGTCGGCCCGCACCAGAATGGTCTGGTTTTGATAATGGTCTTCAAACGTCAGCTCTTTGGTGCCGCCTGTCACTGCGACCGTCCAGTCATGCACCGTCTGATGTCTGGAGTTTGCAGGGGTTAACCGCACCTGTTGCAGCCCATAGGACACAGGCGCGTCATAGGTGTATTTCGTTGCATGTTTGATACTAAGTCTCATGGTCTGAAAATACCTATCCTACAAAGCTGTAGTCTTGTTCGATCTGAAGCCCGATCGCGTTGTTTTCACGGATGAACGACGTGATGAATTCGTGCAGCCCCTCATCAAAGACCGTTTCAATCGTGCTGGCGCGCAGTCTGTCGCGCTGGGCGTCGATCATGTCATGGCATGGCAGGCGGGTGCGATAGTCCTTGGCCAGATACCCGAGATTCTCGTCCAGAATGCGGCTGCAGAACGAGAGTGAACGCGGAAAGCGGCTGTCAAAAATCAGAAAGTCCGCAATGCTCATCGGTGAGATATCGTCGTTGTTCAGCCAACGGAATGACCGATAGGCCGATACCGACCGCAGGATCGTTTCCCACTGCACGTTATCAAGGGCAGAACCAACGAAACTGGCTGAAGGAAGCAGCGTGTAGTATTTCACGTCGATGATCCGCGCGGTGTTATCCGCCCGCTCGATCGCGATGCCAAGCTGGGAAAAGTCGAAGATATCGTTGCGCAGCATGGTGCCATGCAGCGCGCCCCGCACGAGCGCTGTGTAGCGGCGGATTTCACCCAGCACCTCTGGCAGTTTTGCCTGTGTGACGGGTGTCTTCAACGCCGCCTTCATGGCCATCCAGCTTTCGTTCACGGCCTCCCAGACTTCGGTTGTCAGTGCCGTGCGCACCATCCGCGCGTTGGTGCGCGCATTGTTGAT
>CAYZKE010000728.1:0-1585 GCA_964478505.1 uncultured Loktanella sp. | reverse complement strand
CACCAGACGCGGCTGGCCGTTCTGGATCATCAGCCCGCAAAACAGCACGCCTTGGAAGGGCGTGCCGCGTTTGCGCATTTCTTCCATCGTGGGGGCGATAATCTCGTCCAGCGCTTTTTGGGTGATCGCGTCGGTCATCACAGGGGCAGGGGAATAAGCGCCCATGCCGCCGGTGTTCGGGCCGGTGTCACCATCATAGGCGCGTTTATGGTCTTGGGCGGTGCCGACGGGCAGGATGGTTTTACCGTCACAAAGGACGAAGAAAGACGCCTCTTCACCGCCCATGAATTCTTCGATCACGACCTCTGCGCCTGCGTCGCCAAAGCTGCCGTCGAACATGTCGTCAATGGCGGCGAGTGCTTCTTCTTCCGTCATCGCGACAATCACGCCTTTGCCTGCGGCCAGCCCGTCGGCCTTGACCACAATCGGCGCACCTTGGTCGCGGATATAGGCGCGGGCGGCGTCTGCGTCGGTGAAATGGGCATAAGCGGCGGTGGGGGCGTTTGCCGCGTCACAGATGGCTTTGGTGAAGGATTTTGACGCCTCAAGCTGTGCAGCGGCTTGGCTGGGGCCAAAGACCAACATACCCGCACTGCGCAGCCTGTCGGCGACACCTGCCGCAAGCGGGGCTTCGGGACCGATGATCACGAAATCAATCGTGTTCTCTTCGGCGAAAGTGGCCACGGCACCGCCATCAAGAATATTGATATCAGCGCATTCCGCATGGGCCGCGATCCCGGCGTTTCCGGGGGCCACGATCAGCCGGTCGCATTTCGGGTTCTGTTTGATGGCCCAAGCCAGACTATGTTCACGCCCGCCGCTGCCCAAGATGAGGATGTTCATGTCTGCCCCTGCCAAAGTTGAATTGGCCCGGTTCTAAGGCGGTGATCACGTGACCACAAGTGTCACCCAAACCAAAGGTTTTTGGCCTGTGGTGCTTGGCCTGCGCGTTGCATCAGACTACTGTGACGGCAGGGGCAAAGAAAACGAGCAGAGACGCAGAATGAACCCGACCAAAAAGGACCGGCCGCTTTGGCACCGCCTTGAAGGCTATAGCTTTCATGAGCGTCCGCTGACGCGTTCTTTGGTGGACCATTTGCATGAGGAAACCGGTCATTCGATCGATGTCTGCTATATCCTCGTCGAAGAATATCGCCGCTTTATGTATCTGGTGGGCAGCACCGGAGAAACGCTCGCGCCGTCGCCGATTGTTGATGTGGTCTGGAAGATGCATGTGCAGGACGAGAAGGCGTATTTCGAGGATTTTTGCCCCCGTATTATCGGCCGTATCATTCATCGCCCCGAAGATCTTTTGCAGTTTGCGGATGATCCTGCCTATGGGCGGACCTTGGATCATTACGCAGACGAATTTGGCCGCGCGCAGGTGCAGTTCTGGCCTGACCCTGATTTTGCAAGCGTGCGGATTTCGCGCATTCTTTTGTGGATTAGCGGCGTGCTCGCGCTCGTCTTGTCGCTGTTTTTCAAAACGGTTCTTTTCGCGGGATTGGGGGCGCTGTTGTTCGTGACGGCCTTTTTCCTGAAATGGAAATTTTCGTCACTGCCGTTGCAAGCGCATGAAAAAGGT
>CAYZKE010000727.1:0-1590 GCA_964478505.1 uncultured Loktanella sp. | reverse complement strand
GATCACCACCAAAACTGACATTGGTGGAGCGCGCAGCATCGCTCACTCTGGGCTCAGTCCTGCCGACCGCTGCGGGAACCATGAAGGCCTGGTCTTGATTGGCGAACGGCAATAGCCGCACGCCAACTTCGTTCAGATGTCGATCCGTTCAGCAATGCTTAGCGCATCTTCCAGCTCAACGCCCAGATAACGCACTGTGCTATCGACCTTCGTATGGCCTAACAAAAGTTGCACGGCGCGGAGGTTCCCCGTCTTGCGGTAAATCTCCGCAGCTTTGGTTCGGCGCATCGAGTGTGTTCCGTATCCGCTGGGTTCCAGGCCAATCGCTGTAACCCAGTCACGAACAAGTCGACCATATTGACGTGTTGAGATATGCGGGCGGTCGTGGAAACGGCTCGGAAACATGAACCGGCACCCGATCATCTCAGGAGATCGCACCCACGCAATGACGGTATCTCTTGTGTTTTCAGTGAGTTCGAACTGAACGGGTTTCTTGGTTTTACTCTGGACTATTGAAACGCGTTCGCGAACGCGGTCATCTTTGACCAAATCGGCCACGGCGAGTTTTACCAGATCACAGCCGCGCAGCTTGCTATCAATCGCAACGTTGAACAGCGCAAGGTCACGAAGATAACCCGAAAGTTCAAGCCGCGCCCGGATGGCCCACACTTGTTTGGGAAGAAGGGGACGTTTTTGGCCGATGATCCGACCCTTGTTCCAGGCTTTGTGTTTTGGGGTAACTGCAGGAAGTTGCACTCTTGGCATAATATGCCCTCCAATCCCCCCTCCAAACCCAGACATCAGCACAGCGCAGACGACAATAGCATAGCATCCTATTGAACGGCTGGTGCCCGAAGTCGCTGCCAAGCGGTGTTTCTGCGAACGCATCGGGCCGCAAGGAGCCCACTTTGACCGATGCTGCACGAAGCGCCAATGTCCGCTCTTTACAAAGCTCAGTTCCGCGAAAACTCCCGCACCAGTTCGTTTGTTTCTGAGCGAGAAGCCTGATGGCGGAAACGAAGCGCTGCCACATCTCTTGCAATTTCCATGTCGGCTATCGGAAGTGAGACGAGATTGTCATGGTCAGGGATCGACGTTTCGGGAAGGATAACGGCCCCCGAGCCTCGCCGCGCGAGCTCGACCAACCAGTCCACGCGGTTTGACCGGTATGCCGCATAGAGCGTATGACCATGGTCCGTGCACGCCCCATGCAATGCCTCTCGCATTTCACAATTTGGGCGATCCAACATGGTTGTATCTGCCAAATCAGCAAGCGATACGGCCGGCAACTCAGACAGGGGATGACCTTTCGCCACAACCACACGATAGGCCTCTTGATAGAGTGGGTCTATGCGATAAAGCTCCTCACTGACCTCTACTGTTGATATCACGAGATCAAATTCTCCCTCGCGAAGTCCCGCCAACAAAGTGTCGTTTGCGTCGACGATCAGTTCTATCTCGGCTTGCGGCACGCGTTGACGAAACCGTTCGACGGCCTCCGAGACTTTGGCATGGCCTATCGTTTCACCTATTCCGATGCTAATCGGGACTCTTTCGTAAGCCTCCGGTGGCGGCCGTCTGATCTTGGGA
>CAYZKE010000726.1:0-1611 GCA_964478505.1 uncultured Loktanella sp. | reverse complement strand
GTTGCGTCCAGCGCGGATTGCGCCAGTCGATCCCCTCGAGAAGATAGCCGAGCTGCGCCGCAGAGACCTGAACGGCCTCCCCAGAGCCGCCCGCCGGCCAGATGAACTTCCCCGCCTCGAGCCGCTTCGCGTAGAGCGACATGCCCACCCCATCATGCCAAAGAAGTTTCACGAGATCGCCCCGGCGCCCCCGGAAGCAGAAGATTTCGCCAGCATGTGGATCCCGGCCGAGACCCTCTTGCACCTTCAACGCCAGGCTGTTCCTCCCGCAGCGCATGTCCGTGACGCCGCCCGCGATCCACACCATCGCACCAGAAGAGAATGCGATCATCGCATCACCTTCAGACGATCGAGCAAACGCGCCACAGCTTCCATGTCAAAATCTGCGGGAACCGTCACGCGGCACCGCTCACCCAGGTCGATCGTCATGCCAGGCGATGGTAACCGCCGCCCGTCACTTGCACCCGAACCGCCCTCAACAGCAAGAACGCGCAAAAACTCCGGGCCGTACCCGCCAAGCAGCCCGTGCTTGTACCGATAACGCCAATCGTAAAGCTGTGATCGCGAAATCTCATGGCGACGGGCAACTTCCGCCACCGTCTCGCCACCTCGATGGCTTTCCTCCACGATCCTGACCTTCTCGTCTTCCGTCCAGCGACGTCGACGGCCCGTGTCAGTGACCGATAATACTTCAATGCGGGGGGTGTCTTCGTGTGCGTCCATAAGGACACTCGTTAAACCCTCACCAAAGCATCCCGCCAGACGGCCCTCGGCGGAAGCTTACGACAATAAGGAATAAGGCTATTGTCCTCAATTGATTCCAGTAGTCTTGAATACAGGTTGCGCGCTCAGTAGTTGACCTGCTCAAAACCGTAATTACCGGCATAGTCGTACCACTCAACGAAGACAGAACGGTGATAAATACCTGGGCAGTTTGACCCCCAACGCTCTAAACCGACGTGGGCGTCAGGGAGCGCCCATGGTGATGATCGCGACCAAGAAAAGTCGCCTTGCGTCCCGTAGGTTCCCAAATAAATATTCGCCGAACGATTGCAGTCGCCATCGCGCCTAGCTTCATGCTGACGGGCATACCGAACATCAAAGACGCGGATGAAGCGCACGAAATTGAACTCTTGTCCACTGATATCGATATCAGCTCCATCTTGAATCAGATGGAGCGCAAAATCACCTTGGGAGATTGCACCGGAAGATCCGTTTCTTCGCAGAATAGCATTCTCTGGGACTGATGCGGTTCTTCCATCCATCATTGGAACCGACTGAGGCGGAAGGTCTTTTCGATCATAGGATAGGATATCGTAGATTCGACCAAAGGCGCTATCCGTTTGGTCAGTTAGATATGAGACTCCCATGGGACACCGCCAAATTTGCAACGGGGGCTCAACTGGCCAAGGCGTGATCCGCCGGATGAATTCCGCACGCGCCCGTGCGCACGGAGCCGATGCGGGCCAGCCACCAGACAGACACAAGAGGATTGCACAATCGATCTGGTAGGTTTGTGCATGGGACCGCGTTGCAAACACAACATTGGTAAGAGACAATGCCAAAACAGCAGAAAGTGAGTACATTCTAAGCGACCGCAACATGAACATC
>CAYZKE010000725.1:0-1617 GCA_964478505.1 uncultured Loktanella sp. | reverse complement strand
ACGGGGGGCATTGTCCTAGTTGCTCCAGCTGACGCCGGTCAGGTCAACGGCCGCTGTCGGCTGGTTCACCCACAAGCCTTGCAGCCCTGCCTTGGCGACGGTCGCCACGGCCAGTTCAAAGAGATACCCGTTCACGTAGTCCTCTGAGATGATCGCTTGCGCCTGCGCCAGCAGGTTGCTGCGCATCGCCGGGTCTGTGGTGGCGTTCAGCGTTTCCATCAGCGCCTGGAATTCCGGATTGTCGTATTGGAAATAGTAATCGGGATTGGCGTAGATCCCGATATCCATGGGCTCGGTGTGGCTGACGATGGACAGGCCAAAGTCCTTGTTGGTAAAGACCTCTTCGATCCACTGCGCCCATTCAAGGTTGGTGATTTCCGTCTCGATCCCGACCGCACGCAACTGGCTGGCGATAATCTCGCCGCCGCGGCGGGCGTAGGATGGGGGCGGCAGTTTCAGTGTGGTGGTGAAACCGTCCGCAAAGCCTGCCTCGGCCAAGAGACTGCGTGCAAGCTCGGGATCGTATTGCGAATTGGCCAGCAGATCGACGTAGTCGGGATTATGCGGGGCAAAATGCGTGCCGATGGGTGTGCCATAGCCGAACATCGCACCGTCGATGATCGCTTGGCGGTCGATGGCGTGGGCCAACGCTTTGCGCACGCGGACATCGTCGAAGGGCGGCATTTTGTTGTTGGTGGACAGGATCGTTTCGCCCTCGGTGTTGCCGACAAGGACCTGAAAACGCGGATCGGCCTCGAACTGGGGCAGGTTTTCGGGGGCGGGGAAGCCGACAAAGGCGTCCACGTCCTCGGCCATCACTGCAGCAAAGGCGGCGGTGGGATCAGAGATGAAGCGGAAGGTTGCAGTTTCCAGCGCGGGCGCAGGCCCCCAGTAATCAGGGTTGCGTGTCAGCTCAAGCCGGTCACCCTGCACCCAGTCCGTGAAGGTGAAAGGGCCGGTGCCGATGGGGTTTGACGCGATATTTTCAATGCTTTCAAGGGCCACGATCACCGCATCCCCCCAGGCCATGTTGAACAGGAAGTTGCCGTTGGGTTGGTCCAGTGTGACCTGCACGGTCAGCGGATCAATCACGGTGACATCGGTGATGCCTGCAAAAAGGGCCTTCTGGGCGTTGGTGCTGTCCTCGGCGCGGGCGCGATCAAGGCTGAATTTCACATCCTCGGCGTCCATTGTGGTGCCGTCATGGAAGGTGACACCGGCGGCAAGGTTAAAGGTATAGACCAGACCGTCATCCGAAATGTCCCAGCTTTGGGCAAGGCCACGGATGATGGCGCCATCGGCGTCGAACCGTGTAAGGCCCTCGAACACATTGGCGTAGAGCACGCTATCAATCGCCTGTGCCGCCCCGCTTGTGGGGTCAAGGTTCGGCGGTTCCAGCTGGATCGCGACGGTGATGCTGTCTTGGGCAAGCGCGCCCGAGGCGCAAAGAACGATGGCGGTGGATGCCGCGAGTGTTTTGAAATGGTGCATGATGCTCCCCCTGTTGTCGAACGTGAGTGTTTACAAAACGGGGGTGCAATTCAAGTGCTGCTGGCTATCTGGACGTCAGGTCGATTATTCATGCATAAGTTGAGTGCAAAATGGCGATGGGGATGA
>CAYZKE010000724.1:0-1618 GCA_964478505.1 uncultured Loktanella sp. | reverse complement strand
TGAACGCAACACGCGCTGCCGTACAAGAAGGCATCGTTGTTGGTGGTGGTGTTGCGCTGATCCAGGCTGGCAAAGCACTCGAAGGCCTGAAGGGTGCAAACTCTGACCAGGATGTTGGTATCGCTATTATCCGCAAAGCCATCGAAGCGCCATTGCGCCAGATCGCAGAGAACTCTGGCGTCGACGGTTCCGTCGTTGCTGGCAAAATCCGCGAAAGCAGCGACAAGTCCTATGGTTTCAACGCGCAGACAGAAGAATATGGCGACATGTTCAAGTTTGGCGTGATCGACCCGGCCAAAGTTGTGCGCACAGCACTGCAGGACGCAGCCTCTGTCGCAGGTCTGCTGATCACAACCGAAGCCATGGTTGCTGACAAGCCTTCGAAAGAAGGCAACGCCGGTGGCGGCATGCCCGACATGGGCGGCATGGGCGGCATGATGTAAATCATCCCCATTACAAACTATCAGGGCGGTTCCGAAAGGAGCCGCCCTTTTTGCTTGATCCACGTGCAAAAAGACTACTTTCGGTGCAAAGCGATGCAGGCTAAGCACCCGCCAGAACACGCCCAACCGGAGGGACCCGACCATGCAGACACCCTATTACCTGATCGACAAATCCCGCCTGTTGCCAAATCTCGAAAAAATCGCGTGGCTGCGCGAAAATTCCGGTGCAAAATCCCTTTTGGCGCTCAAATGCTTTGCCACATGGTCGGTCTTTGACCTGATGTCCGACTATATGGACGGCACAACCTCTTCGTCGCTCTACGAAGTCCGTTTGGGCAAGGAAAAATTCGCAGGCGAAACACACGCCTATTCCGTGGCCTACGCCGATCACGAAATCGCGCAAGTTCTGGACCATTCCGACAAGATCATCTTCAATTCCATTGGTCAGTTGCAAAAATTTGCGGAAGCATCACAAGACCATATCCGCGGCCTGCGCGTGAACCCGGGCGTTTCTACTTCCGAATTTGACCTCGCCGATCCTGCCCGCCCTTTCAGCCGTCTGGGCGAACATGATCCTGCTGAAATTGCGAAAGTCACCGACCAGATCAGCGGGTTGATGTTCCACAACAACTGCGAGAACGACGACTTCGACCGTTTCGACGAAATGCTGACCCTGATCGAGGACCGTTTTGGCGCGGTGATCGCGAAAATGGACTGGATCAGCCTGGGCGGAGGCATCCATTTCACAGGCGAAGGCTATCCGCTCGACCGGCTTGCGGCGCGGTTGAAATCCTTTGCCGCCACATACGGCGTGCAGGTCTACCTAGAACCCGGAGAGGCCGCGATCACAGGGGCTGCGACACTCGAAGTCACTGTGCTCGACACCATGCACAACGGTAAAAACCTTGCCATCGTCGATAGTTCAATCGAAGCGCATATGCTGGACCTGATCATCTACCGCGAGCCTGCCAAGATTGCGCCGAACACGGGCGATCATGAATGGATGATCTGCGGCAAATCCTGCCTCGCAGGCGATATCTTCGGCGAGTTCCGCTTTGCCGCCCCGCTCAAAGCGGGCGACCGGCTTTCGTTTCAGGACGCGGCAGGTTACACGATGGTTAAGAAAAACTGGTTTAACGGGGTCAAGATGCCCAGCATCGCCATCCGCGAACTGG
>CAYZKE010000723.1:897-1631 GCA_964478505.1 uncultured Loktanella sp. | reverse complement strand
AACACGCCGTTCAAAAACAGGTTTGTTCATCAAAATGTAACCCAAGAATGATTTAGCGCAGGGTTCGATTGACCTATGGTCATGCACAGCAAAGACACTCGCCACTTTGGCGGACGCTTTGGATATGGGAGGACGTTTATGAAGCATTTTATCCTGGGAACAGCCTTGGCACTGGCAAGCGCAAGCATGGCGATGGCTGGCGACACGCCATCAACCGCAGGCGCTGAGGTATACATTGTAAACTTGGAAAACGGGGCCACCGTTACATCTCCGGTCACGGTCGTTTTCGGCCTCAAAGGCATGGGTGTGGCACCAGCAGGCGTCGAAAAAGAGGGAACTGGCCATCATCACATGTTTCTGAACCGGGAACCTTTTGGCGAGGCCGCAGATGATGGTGCGCTGATCGCCGATGGCATTCCCGGCAATGAGTTCCAGATTCACTACGGCGGCGGGCAGACTCAAGCCACATATGCGCTGGCCCCGGGCGAACACACGTTGCAGCTTGTTCTTGGCGATCACTTCCACGTTCCGCATGATCCACCCGTGGTCAGCGAACAGATCACCATCACTGTCACTGAATAAAACTTTTGCCGCCCCGGACATGATCCCGGGCGGCACGTCCCGCCGGATCCGCGACGTCGAACATCGACAGGCCCAGGGACCGCTCCGCCGCGGCGATCGCGTCCTGGCCGAGATCTTCCATAAGCAGCCGGCTCGCGATGGACAGGGTGGCG
>CAYZKE010000723.1:0-887 GCA_964478505.1 uncultured Loktanella sp. | reverse complement strand
GCTTTGCGTCCAGTTCTGCCGCCACATCCGCGCCGCCGATCACATGGCAGGTCACGCCCCTGGCTTCCAAGGCATCGGCCAATGACCGCTCCGGCACCTGGCCTGCACATAGAACGACTGTGTCACATGCGATCACCTCGGGACGTTCCCGCGCCACGCCATATGAGATGTGCAAACCCTCCGCGTCGATGCGTTCGTAGTTCACACCGCCTTTCATCTGCACGTCCTTCATCATCAGGCTCATGCGATGAATCCAACCCGTGGTCTTGCCCAAACGCTTGCCCGGCTTTTCCGACTTGCGCTGGAGCAGCGTCACCCGCCGCGCGGGCGCGCTGGGTTGCGCGCCCTCTGAGGCCAGCCCCGACCGTTCCTCGGCAGGGTCCGTCACCCCCCATTCGCGCAGCCAGTCCGGCAAATTCTCGGTCGGGCTCTCACCCTCATGCACCAGGAATTCGCTGACATCGAAGCCGATACCGCCAGCCCCGACGACCGCCACACGATCACCAGGCTTGGCCTTGCCACGCAGGACGTCGATGTAACTCAGCACGTTCGGGCCGTCCTGGCCGGGGATCTGCGGGTCGCGGGGATTGACGCCGGTTGCGACGATAACATCATCGAAACCCTCCAGATCATCCGGCGACACCTCTTGGCCCAAAGCCACAGTCACGCCGGTTTCGTCCAGCATGGTGCGATACCAGTCCACCAGCCCCCAGAATTCTTCCTTGCCCGGCACCTGCTTGGCCATGTTCAACTGGCCGCCGATCTCGTCGGCCTTGTCGAACAGCGTCACCCGATGTCCGCGCTCTGCCGCCGTGATCGCCGCCGACAGACCCGCAGGCCCCGCGCCCACCACCGCAACGCTCTTACTATTAACAGTCGGTTCAACC
>CAYZKE010000722.1:0-1636 GCA_964478505.1 uncultured Loktanella sp. | reverse complement strand
GTGGTCTGTCCGGTCAGGCCGGTGCGGTCAAGCACGGTGTGTCCAAAGCACTGCAGCTTTATGATCCGACACTGCGCGCAGCACTCAAAGCTGCTGGCTTCCTGACACGCGACAGCCGTGTGGTTGAGCGTAAGAAGTACGGTAAGGCGAAAGCCCGTAAGAGCTTCCAGTTCTCCAAGCGTTAAGCTCTGGTACCCAGAATTGCAAAAGGGCGGTCCATCGGGCCGCCCTTTTTGGTTTGACTACTCGAGTTGATAGGAAAACCGGATCCCGACAGTCTCAAGTCCCGGGTTTACCTCAGAGAGATCGGCGTTGGACCGGTGATCGAGAAAGACCGAGAAGCTTCCGACATCGCCGAATTTTACACCAGCCCCAAGTGCTCCGCGCCATTGGACCGGGAAGCCAAGATCAGGACCATCCCCCTGCATATAGACGCCAGGCATCAACGATGCTTCGATAAAGATCGGCCCCCCCACGGTCCGCTCTGTTGACCATTTCGCACCGGCACCAACCCAAACGTCATTGTCACTGGTCACGCTGATCCCTGCGGTGGGCTGCAATGATCCGTAACGTTTGGGCAGGTCGTAGCTGACGAAAAGCTCTTCTCCGATGTCTTCTTCCTGAAACAAGGTATCGCCAAATTGCACGCTGAACCGCGCCGGCGCATCGCTTTGCTGAAAACAGTCGGTTTGGCAGTCGTTCAGATAGGTGTCGGTGGAACTGGCGATAATGAAAATCCACGCAAAAGTGCTATTGGTCATGGGGCGTCTCACTGTCAGGGGCGATCAGGCCCAGTCCGCGCAGGTAAATTCCGATCCCTGTCTCAAGCAGGTCTTCGGGTGGAAACGGGCTCTTGGTGCCGGGATTGGCGCGCGCGAAAAGTTCAACGACGCCGTGTGACAGGGCCCAGATATGGGCGCTGAACATCTGGGGCGGCGGGCGTTTTTCGGCGGGAATATGTTGTGATAACTGCTCGGCCGCCTTTTCCAACACGCCCATTGCGCGGGTCGCGACGGCGTGGAGCTCGGGCGAGCGGTTGATCGAAATGCCGCTCTCGAACATCGCGATATAGTGGCCGGGATATTTGCGCGCGAAGGCCAGATAGGCCCGACCCGTGGCCTCAAACGCCTTGAGCGCCGAGGGCTGACCATCGCCGTAGGCGTATTCCATCAGGTCACCGAACATCTCGTAGCCTTGCAGCGCGGCCGCCGCGATCAAATCCTCGCGGCCCTCAAAATGGCGGTAGACGGCGGCAGGGGTCACACCGGCCTCGCGCGCCGCCTCGGACAGGGTAAACCCCGTCGGGCCGCGCTTTTCGATCAGCGTCAGACAGCCGTCGATCAGCGCCTCGCGCAGATTGCCGTGATGATACCCGCGTTTAGCCATGCCAGAGGTCAGGCCCCCCCAAGATCTTGTTGTCTGTGGGGGTGACGGCTGTCTCGTTCTTCATCGGGTAATCAAGCTGGCCCAACAGATGCCGGATCACCTGCACACGTGCGCGGCGCTTGTCGTCTGAGCGGACAATCGTCCAGGGTGCGTAATCCGTGTGGGTCCGCTCAAGTGTCTCCGCGATCGCGGCGGTATAGTCGTGCCATTTGCTCAGGCCCTCAACGTCGATCCAACTGAGTTTCCATTG
>CAYZKE010000721.1:0-1637 GCA_964478505.1 uncultured Loktanella sp. | reverse complement strand
TAATCCCAATCCCCATTCCGGGCGTCGGAAGTATCAAGCTCGGCATCGCCGGTGGCCCGCTCGTGATCTCGCTGGTTTTGGGATATATCGGCCGCTTGGGTCCGTTCGACTGGAACATGCCGCTTGTCACCAACATCATCCTGCGAAACTTTGGCCTCACGGTTTTCTTGGCCACTGTCGGCATGTCATCCGGCGCGCCATTTGCTGCGAATATTGGCGGTGTTGGCATCAGCTTCCTCATTGCCGGCGTCATCGTCCTGCTAACGACCGTTCTGATCGTCATGTTGGTCGGCTACTTCATCTTGCGGATGACCTTTGACGAGCTGTTGGGCATTGCATCTGGTTCGACGGGGAATCCCGCCATCCTCGCCTATGGCAACCAGCTGGCGCCGACTGGAAAGCCGGATCTCGGCTATGCGATGATCTTTCCGGGCGTCGGAACGATCGTCAAGATCATCGCCGTCCAGGTGATGGTTGGCCTCAGTGGGAGTGGCGTTCTACCCGGATGACGGGAGATCAGGTCAGGCGTTTATCGTGCGATAGGGTGAGGTGAATGACATCTGGGGTACAGACACACCCAAACCTCGAAGGAGAGACGCCACGCTTCAGGTCTCGGACACCACGAAAACCTCCGATTTCCGCAGTCGCTCCGCGGTGATGCGGCCACCGTCCGATCCTGACACATTTTCAGGGTAGCAGGTGCACGAATGCTAGAATGGAAACTTGAAGAGCAGATGACCAAGCTGCTGCTGCCAATTACGGGAGGAGAATCATGCGCTTCACCATGTTTAGTGCCAGAAGTTATGACCGAGACAGTTTCGAGGCGGCCAACCGCAAATATGGTTACGAGATCATCTATCGCGAGGAACTCCTGACAGCGGATAGCGCCAATCTCGCGCAAGGCAGCGATGGCATATGTGTGTTTGTCAATGATTGCGTCGATGCCGCCGCCTTGGACGCTCTAAAGACATCCGGCTGTCGGATTGTGGCGACCCGCTCCATGGGCTTCAACCACATCGATCTGAAGGCAGCGGCACGTCTTAAATTGTCCGTCACGCGGGTGCCGCATTACTCCCCCAACTCGGTATCGGAGTTCACAGTTGGCCTGATTTTGACGCTCACTCGTAAGATTCACCGCGCTTACTGGCGAAGCCGCGACATGGACTTCGACTTGGCCGGCCTGACCGGTATGCAGCTCTCCGATAAGACGATCGGCATCTTGGGCGCGGGTCAGATCGGCCGCCTGGTCATCAA
This sequence comes from uncultured Loktanella sp., assembly GCA_964478505.1. Lineage (GTDB taxonomy): Bacteria > Pseudomonadota > Alphaproteobacteria > Rhodobacterales > Rhodobacteraceae > Yoonia. Next base: position 383 of record CAYZKE010000721.1, on the reverse strand, counting down.
GGCGCTCGCCGGTTTCGGGTGCCGGCTTGTTTACTATGACCTGCGCGAACAAGACGAGTTGCGGGAGATCGCCGAGTATGTCGACGTGCACACCTTGGCGCAGCAAAGCGATATTGTAGTCTTCAATCTGCCACTGACGCCGGACACGCTGCACATTGTCAATGCCGACACGATTCCGCTACTGAAACGGGGTGCCCTGATCGTCAACACCGGGCGCGGTGGTTTGATCGATGCACGCGCCCTGGTTGAGGGCATCAAGAGCGGGCACATTGGCGGTGCCGCACTCGACGTCTACGAGGACGAGGCCAGCGTTTTTTACAGTGATCGTTCTGCCGATGTGCTGCAAGACGATACGTTCTGCCGCTTGCTTACCTTTCCAAACG
>CAYZKE010000720.1:0-1637 GCA_964478505.1 uncultured Loktanella sp. | reverse complement strand
GTCTTTGGACTGACGGATGAGCAGGCCAAGAATGGCGTGGCCACCCACTCTTCGGGCAACCATGCATCCTGCCTCAGCTATGCCGCGATGCGCCGGGGCATTCCGTGCAACGTCGTCATGCCGCGCACCGCACCACAGGCCAAAAAAGACACTGTGCGCCGCTATGGTGGGGTGATCACGGAATGTGAGCCCTCGACCACATCACGCGAAGAAACATTCGCGCGGGTACAGGCCGAAACGGGCGGCGATTTTGTCCACCCTTACAACGATCCACGGGTGATTGCAGGACAGGGCACGTGCTCCAAGGAATTCATGGAGCAGGTGGACGGGCTTGAGATGATGGTCGCCCCCATCGGTGGTGGCGGTATGATCTCCGGCACCTGTCTGACGCTTTCAACCCTCGCGCCCGAGCTGCAGATTATCGCATCCGAGCCTGAACAGGCCGACGACGCCTACCGTAGCTTCAAGGCAGGCCATATCATCGCCGATGATGCGCCCCAAACCATCGCGGACGGCCTGCTTGTGCCGCTCAAAGAGCGTACATGGCACTTCGTGTCCAACTATGTCACCGACATCTACACCGCGTCCGAGGAAGAGATCATCGACGCGATGAAAATCACGTGGAAACATCTGCGGATCGTGATGGAGGCAAGCTGTGCTGTGCCGCTCGCCACGATCCTGAAGAACAAAGAGAAATTCGCCGGCAAGCGTGTCGGCGTCATCATCACCGGCGGCAACGTCGACCTCGATAAACTGCCTTGGATGCAAGGTTAAAGGGAGAAGACCCATGAACGATATGAGCAACCTCAAGAACCTCGAAGTCGGCTATGACGTGCCCGCTCTGCCCGGCATGGATGAGGCGGACATCCAGACGCCCTGCCTTGTGCTGGATCTGGATGCGCTGGAGCGCAACATCAAGAAAATGGGCGATTTCGCCAAATCGCACGGTATGCGCCACCGCGTGCATGGCAAGATGCACAAATCCGTTGATGTGGCGCTGCTGCAGGAACGCCTTGGCGGGTCGGTTGGTGTCTGCTGTCAGAAGGTATCAGAGGCGGAAGTGTTCGCCCGTGGCGGCATCAAGGATGTCCTGGTGTCCAACCAGGTTCGCCAGCCTGAAAAGATTGACCGTCTTGCACGGATGCCGAAACTTGGCGCGCGTACGATCTGCTGCGTGGACGACATCGACAACGTGGCAGACCTGTCAGCTGCAGCAATGAAGCACGGCACACAGATCGAATGCCTCGTCGAAATCGACGTAGGCGCAGGCCGCTGTGGCGTGCAATACGGCCAGCCTGTTGTTGATCTGGCCAAGGCAATCGACGCGGCACCGGGCCTCAAGTACGCAGGCATTCAGGCCTATCAGGGCGCAATGCAGCACCTTGACTCTTATGAGGAACGTCAAAGCAAAACCCAGATCGCGATTGATCAGGTGCGCGAAACGTTGGAAATGCTGAAGGCCGAAGGCATTGAGTCCGACATCGTCGGCGGCGGCGGCACAGGTTCCTACTACTTTGAGAGCGCCTCTGGTGTGTTCAACGAATTGCAGTGCGGATCCTACGCCTTCATGGACGCGGACTATGGCCGCATCCTCGACAAGGACGGCAACCGCATCGACCGCGGCGAGTGGGAGAACG
>CAYZKE010000719.1:1245-1641 GCA_964478505.1 uncultured Loktanella sp. | reverse complement strand
CGATCTGAGCCGCCTCCCCGCCGTTCATCAGCACAACTGTGTCTGACATTGACAGCGCCTCGCTTTGATCATGCGTCACATAGACAACGGTGATGCCCAGTTTCTTGTTCAGCGCCCGAATTTCACTGCGGATCTCAACCCGGAGTTTGGCATCGAGGTTCGACAGAGGCTCATCCATCAGCACCAGTGGCCGTTCCGAAACCAATACCCGCGCAAGCGCAACGCGCTGTTGCTGCCCGCCCGACAGTTGCGCAGGCTTGCGATCAAGTAATGGGCTGAGGGCCATGAGTTCGGCCACGCGCTTCAGTGAGGCCGCCTGTGTCGCCTTGGCGACCTTGCGGACCTTCAACCCATAGATGATGTTGTCGGCGACACTCATGTGTGGGAACAGGGCGT
>CAYZKE010000719.1:866-1235 GCA_964478505.1 uncultured Loktanella sp. | reverse complement strand
CCATGCCGACATTGCGTTCCGCAGCGGCTGTTTTCGTCACATCTTGTCCATCCAGCAGGATCTGTCCGTTGCTCACACTTTCCAGTCCCGAGATCAGTCGTAGGGCCGTGCTTTTTCCGCAGCCTGAGGGGCCAAGCAAGGTCAGAAAACCACCGGCGTGGATAACAAAGTCGACCCCCATCAAGACGTCGGTCGCACCCCAGCTTTTTCGCAAGTTACGCACCTCAAGGGATATTCCTGCCGCGCTCATGCCAGCACCACGTCTAGCGCCGCATCGCGCAGGCCCTGCAGGTCGCGTTCGCTCGTCTCGCGATTGGTGATCACGCCAGAAATCATTGAGAAATTGGCGGTCCGCATGAATGCGCTTGA
>CAYZKE010000719.1:0-856 GCA_964478505.1 uncultured Loktanella sp. | reverse complement strand
ATCACATAGGCCTGCCGCGCATTGGCAAGGACTTCTTTCTGGACCTGACTGTAGGCCTCGCTTGCCACGCTGATCGAACGGCTGTCGAGATCGATGGCCGAGCAGCAGATGAACGCTACATCAAATGACAGCGCGCGCAGCGCCTCAATTGCCAGCGTCCCAGCGAAGGAATCATTGATCGGCTCATAGGCGCCGCCGATCAGATAAAAATTTGTCAAACCGTGCTTTTGCAGCTCGCGCGCAATGCCCAGCGACGTGGTGACATAGGTGCATTTGGGCTTGCGGTGGGCCTCGACCGCAACGGCGTGTGCTGTGGTGCCTGCGTCGAGAAAGACAACTTCATCACCTTCCAGCATATCAATCGCAGCCAAACCAATGCGCCGCTTCTCCTCAGCGCCCACGGCCTTGCGTTCATCGTTGGGCATGTCGCCGATCACGCCGGTTTTGCGCATCACACCGCCATGTGTACGCGCCACGCGCCCTTCTTCATCCAGCGCTTGAAGGTCCCGACGCATCGTCGCATCCGAAACACCGAATTGGTCACAGAGATCTCGCAGCGTCATGGCTCCCCGCGCGGCGACCAGATCCGCAACCTTTCCGCGCCTGACAGCAGCCAATTCGAAATTATCGGACATATTCCCCCCTTGGGTGTTCCTGCGCGATCAATCACACTTTTACAGCAATCCATCACTATCTATCACAAACGCTCATACCCAATCACGTTCGTGCAGTCAATAATATTCAGGCTTGCCGGGATAACTGGAGCGCGCACGCCGGCCTTGCGCCGGTGGAGATCTAAATGAACCAGCTTGTTGCATGGGTCAGAATTTGAGCGTAGTCGCCCCTTTCCCCCAAT
>CAYZKE010000718.1:0-1641 GCA_964478505.1 uncultured Loktanella sp. | reverse complement strand
CGTGAAGGGCGAGGTTTGTTGTGCGCGAAGCGCAAGGCGTCAGCCGTCCAGAAAACTTGCCCAAGCGTTGCAGACCGCTCGCCTCCGGGCTAGCGATCTGATGGGCCAACAGGTCGATGGGAGGGGGCACAACGGGGTGATAAATCGAACGTCGTGCACCAGCTTGCCTTCATGCGACGGAAGACAGTATCCAACACTCAAATGCGAAGATGGTGCAAACTACACGTCAGCCAAGCCACTCCAAAAACCGAACAACAGTTTCAAAGCCACAAGATTAGGCTCGGTTCCATTGGTCCTCGTGAGCCCCAATCGGCGCCAAGAATACGTCAAAGAATGGAGCTTCACCGAAGATCATCACCTCAGTATTTTGTCGTAGCTTCCCACGCGCTCAGGCAAGTCTGTAGGTGGTACGAGCAAGGCGTTCAAACCTTCCATGCTCAACCCTGATCACCCTCGGCCGCATCAGACAATGGCCCACGCACAATATCCTGCATCCAGATCGGCATGGCTGATAGGCCGGCCTTTAGATCATCCACCAGAGCCAGACCCGTTTCTTTATCTGCAAGCATGCGGCGCACCGTTTTGCGAACAGCCTCCCGCTCAACATCATCCGACATAGTGTCATGAAGCCAGTGCAACGCCTGCACCAGATACATGCCAGGCCGCCCTGCCCAATACAGCCGACTCGGTGCCGCGTGTTTGAAGACGATCTTTTGAATACCCAGAGTGACGGGCTTTAGCCGCGCATCTACAAGCACCTCGATTTTGGCTGGCACAGCGTTCGTAAGGCCGAGCATATTGGCGGCCGTCATACCATCGATCAACCAACGGACTTGATCGCGACGCGCGATTGCATCGATGACAGCGCGGTAATCTGGTACGGTAGTTTTGCCTGTCAGCGCACTCTGGGAAGGCTTGTCGTAAAGACCGCGCTGAATGCGTCGTAGCTGACCGGAAGCAACCATGCGCTGCAGAGCTTTGTCGACGGCGGCACGTGAGCCGATGTCCGCGAAATCGGCCAGTGTCCAAACTTGGCGAAGCGCATTGTCTATGCGCGCGCGCAGTCGGTTCGGCAATGTCCTGAGTTTCGCATCAGAAGCCATGTCCGAAACATACTACAAGTTTCGGACAGATGTGAGTTCGAAGATTACTACATTCTTCGGACAACTAAATTTCAAGCGAAGTCGAAATCTCGCCTCTGCATGAATTAAGCCAGACCGCCGAAGCGGTCTGGCTTGTTTGTTAAGCGGCCTCTTTGGGACCCCAAGGGATGATGGCCTGCAGGGACATGTCATCCTGGCTCGCGGCTTTGCCAAGGTTGGCATTGAAGGCGTGATCGCGGACCGTCAGGGTGAAGTAGTCGGAACCGGTGTCCTTGTTCTGCTTCTTCCAGATGCCACCGCACTCGACCAGTTTGCCGCGCGGGGAACGGCCAAGGACGCGGTGCGTTGGTGCCATCGGGTTGCTGCTGGCAACGGGTTCAACCGTGATGTCGAGGTCGAAGGTCAGGGTTGAAATTGAGCCGATCCCTTTTGCTGTTTCGATGTCGTCGCTTGTGAATTTGATGCAGTTCGTGGTCATTGCTTTTCTCCTTGTTTGCGTTGCAATGATGGTCACCTTGCAGCTGGCCAAGGCCCGGCC
>CAYZKE010000717.1:0-1647 GCA_964478505.1 uncultured Loktanella sp. | reverse complement strand
ACGCCTACGCGTTCGGCGACGGTCTGGTGAACGCGCTCTATGCCGTCTACGCCGAGGGCGACCCCGACTTCCGCGAGAAATATTTCGATATGCTGCGCGCGGGCGGGTCCAAGCACCACAAAGAACTGCTGGCCCCGTTTGGGTTGGATGCCTCTGATCCCAAGTTCTGGGATAAGGGCCTGTCGATGATCGAAGGGTTTATCGACGAATTGGAAGCGCTCGAAGATTAGGATTAACGCAGTCCCGGATTATGTCCGGGACTGCACATCGCTTAATCCAACTCGGTCCAAGGCCAAGGCTTCACTTCACTCGCGGCTGTCTGATAGCGCGCGGCCTTGGCCATCCAGACGCCCATCGTCGTGCCCATTTCGGCAAGCTGATCATTCGGACGCCGGTTGTTCATCAACATAATCAGAAACTGCGCCACGGTCATAACACCCAGTAAAGTGCTCGCCATGCTCATCAGCACGGCGATAATCACCATATGCACCAAGCGCAGCCAGATGTTTTCGTAGTCTTCCACATTCAGGTCTGAACGGTCGTCATCATTGGCCATCGTCATCTCCTAAGCGGGCTGTCCACCAGCCGCAAAAACCATATCGATCATCTTCTGCGTTCCGCGCGAGAATTCAAGCGGGCAAGGATAGGCAGCGCCACTCTGCACCGACTGACAGAAATTTTCTACCTGTAGCACATATTGGTTCACGCCCGGCCAACGCTCGGTCGTGACGGTTTGACCATCAGTTTCCAACGTCAAAACAGCAGCATCAAAGACATTGGCGTTGTAGGGGCACGTGAGCCGCAGCACGCCTTTATCGCCATGAAAGGTGATCTCTTGGCGTGGGAACATGCGAATCGATACCATGGCCGAATAGCTGAAGGTCGGAAAATCCGCTGCAACCTGCGCAAAGATATCGACCTCATTGTCGAAGCGCAGCTTGACATAAGGGATCGCCACAGGCTCCTCCCCCGTCACGAAACGTGCAGACCCAAAAGTATAGACCCCGATATCACGCAAGCCGCCGCCGCCAGCCTGCGGCTGATTGCGGATATTGCCGGCGTCGTCGTTGAAGAAACTGAACGCGGCATCCACATGCACCAGCTTGCCAATCGCCCCACCTTGCACCAGTTCGCGGGCGCGGATGAATTGCGGATGATGCACGATCATATAGGCCTCAGCCGCCAAGACCCCCGCTGCATCACGCGCCGCGATCAACTGGTCGAATTCACTCGCCTGCAGCGTCATAGGCTTTTCGCACAACACATGCTTGCCCGCCGCCATCGCCTTGAGCGACCACTCGACATGCAAATGGTTCGGCAGCGGAATATAGACCGCATCAATCGCGGGATCGGCCAAAAGTGCGTCATAGCTATCGTGGATCCGGATACCGGGTGCAAAGGCTTCAAACCCTGCTGCCTTCTGCGGGCTTGATGTTGCCAGCGCTGCCAGCTCGGCCCCCTTCGCAGCATGGATCGCAGGCCCCATATGTTTTTGTGCAAAATTCGCGGCACCCAGAATGCCCCAGCGCAGTGATTTCATGATCGTTTCCCCTTTGGCGCGATGTTAGCGCCACCAACGACCAAAAGGAAATACGCGCGCAAACGAAAAATCCCCGCCAGCGGCGCTGACGGGGATCAGGTATTGTG
>CAYZKE010000716.1:0-1653 GCA_964478505.1 uncultured Loktanella sp. | reverse complement strand
TTTGCTGATCCGAGTTGTGACTTTTTCCATCTTTACTCCCTTTGCAATCATCACGTTCTATTTTGATCAAAAAAGCAGGAATTTGTCTATAATGTGATAGGGTTGGCTGCTACGCCTGCGCGCGGCGATGGCCAGCATCGTTCACTATTTGAACGTCGGCTGTATGCTTTGTGGCGCGACCTTTTGACAGGCGGAAAGAACGTCAGACTTCCAACGTCCCCTAAACCGCCCCCTCCACAACCTCCAGCCCGTCATCCGCAAAGGGCCGTTGCAGTTTGAGCGCGGCCTCCACGGGGGCGTCCAGCCAGTGGGCGATGGCCTCGGGGCTGCGCAGGATCACGGGCATGGCTTTGGGGTGGATGGGCGCGACAACAGCATTTGGTTCCACCGTGAGAAAAGCGAAGAGGTTATTTGTCGTCTCGCCCTCTTTCAACGTCCGGACCGAGGTCCATTCCGTCCAGATCCCTGCGAAAAACAGCGTCTTTTGCGGACCTGTGGGCGCAAACCAGACGGTGCGCGGCTTTTCGCCTTTCACGGTCTGGTATTCCGAAAAGCTGGTGAATGGCACCACACAGCGGTGCGCAGGCCCCAGCCAGCGGCGCCAATGGGGTGAGGCGGTGTTGCGCACATTGGTCACGCCCTTGTCGGTTTTCTTGCCCTTCAAGACGAACGCGGGCGACGGCATCCCCCAGCGCATCATCTGCATTACACGGCCTTCGGGCGTCTGCGTGATCACGGGGGCGGGATAGTCGGGGTAAATGCCTGTCAAGGCAGGCAGATTGCCCGTCTCATCGCGCCACAGATCGACCAGATCGGCAATCGCGGATTGGGTCGAGGTCAGGGAGTAGAGATTGCACATAAGACAAAATTGGCACGGTAAGGTGGTTCAATCAACAAGCGGAAATCTCTGCCAGTTCTAGGGAAGCAAAAAGCATCTCTTCACTCAAAATACAGCGAACGGCGGCTTTGAGGCCATTGTTCCCGAATTTCCGTGTCGCAGCGAACGTGCGCAATCGCGATAGAGTCAACAGACCATCAACAACAGGTTTCGTATTTGAAAGGCGTTCGTGGCGGCGTCAAAACAGGAGATTGTTCAGCTTTTCAGAAACGAGAGTTTTGGTGCAGGCTTGACTGGCCACCCTTATCGACAGCGTGCCCTTGTCGGGCCCATTGCATCCGCATGGTCCCAAATGTAGGGTTTTGACAAAGCGTACTCCCTGCGCCGCACTGTTAGCAAAAAGGTGAATATCTATTGAGATTGCATTATTTATTGATCGTCGCAGCGTGCTCTCTCCTTATGGCCAATCCCGGACGTTCTGAAATTGCCTCTGTCTCTGGTTCGGATGATCCGGCGTTTACAGTCGCCTTGGAAAGCTGGTTAAATGGCGATGACTTGGAGGCACTGAACGCGCTAGTCGCATTGGCGCGTGCCGGAAATCCTGCGGCGCAGATTTTGTTGGCTGGGATCGCTACGAGAGGACACTTTCATACCCACGTTACGTCGCAACTGGCGCGCGCTGAACGCGTCGCACTTCTTCGTGTACCCGGAGGGCTCTCAGGGAAGTCGTGGCTGACGGAAGCAGAGAATACGCAACCGTTGGCGACGGCGTTACTTCAAGTCACCAGAATTGGGGAGAAAGCCCCCGCAATTTC
>CAYZKE010000715.1:0-1655 GCA_964478505.1 uncultured Loktanella sp. | reverse complement strand
GGCTCCATATCAAAGGTACAAATCAGGCGCAGGGTCTCGTCATAGGCGGACCACGCCAGCGTGATGGAATAGGTGCGCCACTGGCCCTCGACCGCCATGGCGATCTGGTCGTCATGGATGCGGTCAAATTCCCACGCGTGGTGTTCAGCGATGTGCTCCACCAGATCAATGGGATGAAGATCATCAGCCTCAAGGTAATGTTCGGACAATGCCATATGCTCGGCCTCACTGCTTTGGCGCATGGGTCATGGCAGTGCCCAAGCGCTAGGTGCCTGCTCTAGGGGCGGTGTTGTTCACGTTTATCCCCTACTACATATCGTGGCCCGTAAAAGGCGCAGCTGTAAAGCAATTTTTTGGGGATAAGTGATGTGACACAAAAATTTCATGTGGATAAATGTAGCGCGATAGTTGTGTTTTGCGTCTCGTGATCAGTGGGCCCCTCTCATCGCCTGATCTGAAAATGGTCATTTTCCAGATTTGTCTTGGCAATGAAACTGAACACAAGTAACCAAGCAGGGTATCAAAAAAACGATTGGACCGCGCTATGCTATTCAAAGCTCTCACAAAAATCTCTGTCATCCTTTTAGGGTTTTCTCTGACTGCTTGCCTTCCGGCAGAGACGGGACAACAAAACGGCGCATCGGCTGATATGGTTTCAGGCACACAAGCCGCAACCAGAGCGAGCGCCGCGTCAAGCAACCCGGTTGTCACCGCAAGTTTTGGCGGCGGGCAGATCAATTGGGATGACGATAGCACAATGATCTACCGGTTTACGGCCATCGAACGTGACGACAAGATTTTCGTGTGTGGCGCTTATGCCGGATCTGGCTCATCTCTTACTCCCGCATTCAACAACCAGCTCCTGCGCCGATCGACAGTGACTGTGAATGGTGAAACAGTATTGAGAAGCCTTGCCTATTTCTACAGTGCTTCCGCAGACATGGCAGACTCGCTGCTTGTGGGCAGCGAAACGCGTTGCAGATCAACCAGTCTGGCTGCTGGCAGCGTCCCGCTCGAAGAGGTGCAGGTCGAACTGCGTCAAGGGCGCGTCACCATTCGCACCTGAACCAAAACGTCTCGGGAAGCGATCGGCCGCGCCAGAAATGATCTTTGACGCCAACCGTGTCCCAAGACGAAGCCCGGTCGGATCAACAGGGTGAAGAGCATTCACCTTCGGTAACTTTCGGACATGCCATAGGCCCTGCGTCAATGTATTGGCGCATGGTCATGGCAGCGTACAGGAGCCGGGCACTTGCTTGCGGGGCGGTGTTGCTCACCGTTCGCCCTCTCTGTTTACTGGGGCCAATCCGGACGTATCTGCAAAGAAATCTCTTGCGGATAATTGCCTTCTGCCCAGCCAGCGCGCAATTTGACGTCAACCAAAGGAGCATCCGATGAACACCGACCTTCTCAAACGACTTTGCGAAATGCCTGGCGTTCCGGGACACGAAGAACGAGTCCGTGATCTGATCACTTCAGAGATAGATGGTCTTTTCGATCACATTGAAACCGATCCCATGGGTTCGCTTCTGTGTCGCCGCGATGCCAAGAAAAAAGGCGCGCCCAGGATCATGCTGCTCTGCCATATGGACGAGATCGGCTTTCTGGTCAGCCACATCGACAAGAACGGTTTTCTTTATGTTCTGCCCGTGGGC
>CAYZKE010000714.1:0-1662 GCA_964478505.1 uncultured Loktanella sp. | reverse complement strand
ATGGATGCGGCGGCGCGGACCTTGGGCCAAGACATTCCCGGTCTGGTCCGGCGCGTGCATATGCCGCTTTTGCGCACCAGCCTTCTGACAGCGGGGTTGATTGTCTTTGTTGATGTGATGAAAGAACTACCCGCGACCTTGATCATGCGACCATTCAACTATGACACGCTTGCGGTGCAGGCGTATCGCTTGGCCTCAGATGAACGGCTTGAGGGCGCTGCGGTTCCCAGCCTTGTGATTGCCGCGATCGGATTGATCCCCGTGATCCTGCTGTGCCGGAAGATCGGCACTGGGCGCGCCTGACGCGCCAGTGCGCCGCGCTCCTCCTCTCGCCTACCAAAAACTTTGAAGGTTGCGAGACGAGCTGACCTACACACAAAAAAAGGGCGCCTCTCACGAGACGCCCTTTAGAATGGAGGGGTTGGATTTATTCCCAGCCAACCTGATTAAAGATCCGCTGTGCCGCCGGCAGGTTTTCGGCAACCGCGCTTAGATCAACCGCGTCGGGGCGGAACAGACCCATGGCAGCCACCGAAGGCGACAGACCAACACCCGGGACGGCGGGGTATTCATCATTGCCAGCGCTGAAGTATTGCTGCGCTTGATCGGACGCCAGATACTCAAGGAACTTGATCGCGTTGTCGCGGTTCGGGGCATTCACCGCAACACCGCCACCTGACAAGTTCATATGCGCACCTTCAGCGTTCTGCGCCGGGAAGACCCAGCCGATATTCGCAATAGCATCTGCGTCCAGACCATCCACCTCTGTGCGCAGGGCGCGGGCAAAGTAGTAAGTGTTCGAGATTGCAATATCACATTCGCCCGAGACAAGGGCGCGCAGTTGGTCGGTATCACCGCCTTGTGGATCACGGGCAAAGTTATTGACGAAGCCTTGCGCCCACTCAGTCGCGGCCTCTTCTCCGTGGTTCTCGATCACAGACGCCAGCAGGGTCTGTGAATAGACGTTGGTTGACGAGCGGTGACAGACCATCCCCTCATATGCGGGATCAGCGAGTGAGAGATAATCCAGCGGCGGGTTCTCAACGCGGTCTTTGTCGTAGAAAATGATGCGTGCGCGCTGACTAAAGCCAAACCACTGGTTGTCGGCGTCTTGCAAGCTCTCGGGGATGCGCGCCTCAAGGATGTCACTATCAACGGATTGCAGAAGACCGGCCTGTTTGGCCCGTGCAAGACGCGAGGTATCAACCGTGATCAGGACATCGGCAGGCGAGTTGGCCCCTTCTGCTTGCATGCGGGCGATCAACTCGTCGGCATCTGCCTCGATCCGGTTGACTGTGATGCCAGTCAGCTCGGTAAATTCTGAATAGAGCCGCTCATCGGTGTCGTAATGACGGGAGGAGTAGAGGTTCACTTCGCCTGCATGGCTCTCGGCATAGACAGCGGTCGCCGACAACGTGAGAGCAGTCATGAGGAAAAGTGAGGTTCTGAATGGTGTACGCATGATGAAATCCTTGCGAGAGTTTGAGGTCATATGCGGAAACTGACAAAAACGATCAGGATTTGCAATATATCCTGATCGTTTTTGTCGACCTGACTTCCGCAGGTTTTACTACCAGTCCTGCTGTAGGTACTTCCTCCATGTTTTTTATTTTTCTTGCGGTCGTATTCGGCCTGGTTGTCAACCGGATGGGGATGAATTTC
>CAYZKE010000713.1:0-1665 GCA_964478505.1 uncultured Loktanella sp. | reverse complement strand
CGCCATATCGGCAAGCGTCTGGGCATTCCCTGTGCCGTCATTTCCGCGCCCGTCCACGTGCAGGATTTCCCCGCCCGTTATTCCCCGCAGGTGGGTTTCGAGGGCGCGAATGTCATCTTTGATACGCTGATCCACCCATTGGTGATGGGTCTGGAAGAGCATCTATTGACGATGTTCCGCGATGATTTCGAATTCCACGATGACGCAGGAGCAAGCCACCACGGCGGCAAGGCGAAAGCCAAGGTCGAAGAAACCGTGGACGTGCCAGCAGAGCCTCAGGGCGACAATGTGATCTGGCTGTCGGATGCGGAACGTGAGTTGAAAAAGATCCCGTTCTTTGTGCGCGGCAAGGCCCGCCGCAACACCGAAACCTTCGCTTTGGAAAAGGGCCTTCACGAAATCAGCCTTGATACGCTCTATGAGGCAAAGGCACATTATGCGCGATGAAGTGATGCATAAGCCCTACCGCGTGGTGATTGTCACGCTGGATGCCCACGCAGCGGGACCCGCCTTGCGCGTGTCGGCACGCTTGGCACCTGATTTTCCGGGGCTCGACGTGCAGGTGTTTTCAGCCGCTGAATGGTCTGAATCACCCGATGCATTGACCCGCGCACGCGATGCTGTTGCGCAGGGTGATATCATCATCGCAAACCTTCTCTTTCTCGAGGAACATGTGAAGGCCATTCTGCCCGCGATGCAGGCCCGCCGCGCGGAATGCGATGCAATGCTGGGCGTCATTGCCGACGGTGAGATCGTCAAACTGACCCGCATGGGTGACTTGGACATGTCCAAGCCTGCCAGTGGCGCCATGGCGATTTTGAAGAAGTTACGCGGCGCGTCCAAGCCGACCGCCGACAGCGGTGCCAAGCAGATGAAGACGCTACGCCGCTTGCCCAAGATTCTCAAACTGATCCCCGGCAAGGCACAGGATCTGCGTGCCTGGTTCCTGGCGATGCAATACTGGCTTGGTGGTTCTGACGACAATGTCGAGCAGATGATCCGCTTCCTGATTGGCCGCTATGCGAACCGTGCCGACTGGCGCGGCGCGCGGGCGGCGCTGCCGATCGAGTACCCTGATGTCGGCCTTTATCACCCTGATCTGCCGGATCATAAGATTGTCACTGACCTTGCTGACCTGCCGCGGCCTGCAACACCAGTTGCAACGGTCGGTTTGCTGATGCTGCGGTCCTATATCCTTGCCTCTGACTGCGCCCACTATGATGCGGTTATTCGTGCGTTCGAGGCCAAGGGTGTCCGTGTCATCCCTGCCTTTGCTGGTGGTCTCGACGGGCGTCCCGCGATTGAAGACTATTTTCAGGGCAACATTGATGCGCTGGTGTCACTCACCGGTTTCTCGCTGATTGGTGGGCCTGCCTATAACGATAGTGACACAGCCGTTGCTGTACTGGGTGCCTTGAACGTGCCCTATATCGCGGCCCAACCGCTGGAATTCCAGACGCTTGGGCAGTGGGCGCAAAGCGGTCAGGGTCTTGGCCCGATTGAAACGACAATGCTGGTCGCCCTGCCCGAGATTGACGGCGCGACAAACCCGACTGTTTTTGCCGGTCGTCATGGTGTCGGTGGTTGTCATGGCTGTTCGGTCAATTGTGCCGTGCAATCAGATTGCAAGGCAATGGCCCCCTGCCACGAGCGGATTGCAAGCCT
>CAYZKE010000712.1:0-1666 GCA_964478505.1 uncultured Loktanella sp. | reverse complement strand
GTTTTGGCTTGGGCCCAGTTCTGCATCCCCCGCGCCTCGTCCACGAGGCCGACATGCGCCTGCCCTTCGATGTTGTAGATTTTCGACCAGCCTTGATCGATGGCAAGCGTGAGACCCAGAATGTCTTCGTAAAACCGCATCGCCGTCAGCAGATCGCGGTAGTACTGAAACGTGATTGCAAGAACAAACCCATCTGTAGGTCGCCCTGCCGGTAAAGAGGTCATACTGCGCCCTCGGCTAGATGCGTGACTCCAGACGGTATACAGAAAAAATACCGAGTCAACGTCCGCGTTTCCTAATTCATCGTCGTTCCGCAGCTTACGTTCAAAACGGGTGATAAATGTGCGAAATGATCGATTCCCGAACGTTTTTGAGATGCAGCTTCATCGCTGCCGACGCCTCCTCGGCATCCTTGTTCAGAATGGCATCAATGATGGCGATATGTTCATGGCATCCGGGCACAAAACGATCCGGGATGGACCCCTGATCATACATACATGTCTTGACGATCAGCTCTGTCAAAAGCTTTGACCCCGCCATTCGCGCGATCAGGTTATGAAGGTCAATATCCAGTTCGGAATGTTCGGAAGGTGTTGGTCGTGGACCACTCAGAAATCCTTCAACCCTTTGGCGATATTTGATTAATTCAAACTTTTGCACATTGGAAAGCGCCGCCTTGCGCGCTGCTTCACACTCCAGAAGACTGCGCACGTGCAGGATCTCCATAAGATCGTCCAGTGAAATCCTGTTGACCACGGGCGTCCCCCCCGCAGAGCGCACCGCGAGACCTTCGCTGATCAATTGACTGATGGCTTCGCGCACCGGTGTTCTGGACACACCAAGAAGATCCGCAAACTTTGTTTCGCTCAAACGCATGCCGGGTTCCAACGTCCCGTCAAGGATCATTCCCTTGAGGCGCTTGAAAGTCGAATCGCCCAGTGTTTCGGTGATCTGGATCACGATCACTCCTCTCGATATTCCTGGACCTCAGGGGTCCAGGTCTCCCATAATCAGTCCTGTCACTCTATACGGTATACAGAGCGCATGCGGCTTTTCAAAACAAAGCTGAACGACAAGCAGGTTATTTCAACCTCTCACCCCTGTTATTTGCGAAGACCCCCGGTGCTGGCAACCGAATTGGTCGACCTCGCAACAAAAGACGCAGCACCCTGCATGTTGACCCATCGCCAAACACGCAGCCGCCGTTCTGGTCAGAGATCAAGAAAGCCCACATCAAACGGCAGCGTGACGCTGGCACCATCCGACCCGCGTATCGTCAATGCACCAGCCGTCACGCTTACGTCCACGACAGCACTTTCGCCGGGCCAAGGCACTGCGCCGATGGCATGGCAAACCTCAACGCGCGCGCCCAACGACACTGCACCGGGCGCGGTAAGGTCGCTGTCGCCCGACAGGCCAAGCATATGCCGCGCCGCACCTTCCTCGACACCAAGACAGTTGCGATGCCGCCCGGACCAGGGGGCGTAATCGCGGCCACCGTGTGAATGCCACAGCATTGTCATCGGCAGGTGTGTCGCATTGCGAAGGGACAGAAAGACATCGCCTTGGCCCAGTCGTGTCACCGCCGTCCAGCCCAAGGTATGACCGGGCGCTTCGACACCGGCGACGAAATCTTCATGCGCCGGGGCCCATGGAAACCGTGTCA
>CAYZKE010000711.1:0-1666 GCA_964478505.1 uncultured Loktanella sp. | reverse complement strand
ATTCCTTGCGCACCTGCACGACGTCTTCGTCGTCGGGCATTTCAAAGAGGGTCTTTTTCTTCAAACGGCTGCGACGGATCGCATCAAGATCCGGCATATGCGCGAGGCGGTTAAACCCGACTGTTTCGCAATAGCGATCCACCTCGTCGGTGTCCTTGCTGCGGTTTGCGACGCAACCCGCCAGGCGGACCTTATAGTTGGATGATTTCGCCTGCACCGCCGCGATGATCCGGTTCATCGCATAGATGCTGTCAAAATCATTCGCGGTCACAATCAAGGCGCGATCGGCGTGTTGCAGCGGGGCGGCAAAACCACCACACACCACGTCGCCCAAAACGTCAAAGATCACGACATCCGTGTCTTCCAGCAAGTGGTGCTGCTTGAGCAGTTTCACCGTCTGGCCGACAACATACCCACCACAGCCTGTACCGGCAGGGGGGCCACCGGCCTCGACGCATTTGACGCCGTTGAAACCCTCAAAGATGAAATCCTCAGGGCGCAGTTCCTCGGAATGGAAATCGACGTCCTTGAGGATATCAATCACCGTCGGGACAAGCGTCCCTGTCAGCGTGAACGTACTGTCATGCTTGGGATCACAGCCAATCTGCAGCACGCGCTTGCCATGCATCGAAAACGCCGCCGACAGGTTGGATGATGTGGTCGATTTCCCGATCCCGCCCTTGCCGTAGACCGCAAATACCTTTGCGCCTTCGATCTTGGCATCTTCGGGCTGATGCACCTGAACGGACCCTTCGCCGTCTTGGCCGCGTAGGTTTGGTACTTCATCTCTCGGGCTCATATCAGAGTCCTTCCTGTTATATTCATTGTGAAAGGGATCATTCTGCTGCGATCCCTTCCATGCGATCTTCAAGCGCATCCGCTGCGTCTTGCAGCGCTGCGAGCGTGTCTGCATCCGGCGTCCAATACTGACGGTCGGATGCTTCAAGCAGACGGTTTGCCATCCGCATCGAGGCTTGCGGGTTCAGTGCCGCCAAACGGTTGCGCATCGCCTCATCCAAAACGAATGTTTCGGACAGGCGCTGGTACACCCAAGGCTCCACCTCGCCTGTGGTGGCAGACCAACCCATCGTGTTGGTGACATGCGCCTCGATCTGGCGCACACCTTCGTGGCCGTGGTTCAGCAGGGCCTCATAGAATTTGGGGTTCAAGCTGCGGCTGCGTGTTTCCAGCGCGACCTGATCCTGCAGGGTCCGCACTTTGGCGGCACCTTTGGTCTGATCACCGATATAGACAGGGGCGCTTTGGCCACCTTTGGCGCGTTTCACAGCACGGGAAATGCCACCCAGCGTGTCGAAATAATGGTCAACGGTGGTGACGCCCAATTCGACTGATTCAAGGTTCTGATAGGCCAGATCCACGTCTTTCAGCGCTTTTTGCAGCAAGGCGGGGTTCTGTGCGGCTTTGCCATTTACGCCATAGGCAAAGGATTTGCGCGCCTCATAGGCATCGGCCAATTCATCCTCATCCCCAAAGGCAGAGCTGTCCACCAACTGGTTGACGTTGGACCCATAGGCACCCTCGGCATTGCTGAAGACACGCAAAGCCGCGGTTTCCAGATCAGATCCCATCTCTTCGGCATAAGCCAGCGCATGGGCGCGAACGAAATTCTGAGCCAGCGGTTCATCGGCTTGCGCACATTTCAGCG
>CAYZKE010000710.1:705-1669 GCA_964478505.1 uncultured Loktanella sp. | reverse complement strand
CTATTGCCCGTCGATCGAGGATAAGATCGTTCGGTTTGCCGACAAGACATCGCATCAGATATTTCTAGAGCCCGAAGGTGTGAATGATCACACGGTCTATCCCAACGGCATTTCAACATCATTGCCTGAAGATGTACAAAAGGCCTACGTAAATTCTATCTATGGCCTTGAAAGCACAACGATTTTGCAGCCTGGTTATGCGATTGAATACGACTATGTTGACCCCCGTGCTTTGCGGGTGACGTTGGAACTACGCGATGTTCCAGGGCTGTTTTTGGCAGGTCAGATCAATGGCACGACCGGCTATGAGGAAGCAGCGGCGCAAGGGATGGTTGCGGGTTTGAACGCGGCGGCGCAGGCAAAGGGGCAGGACCCTGTCATCTTTAGCCGTCGGGAATCCTACATTGGCGTTATGATCGATGATCTGATTACGCGCGGCGTATCAGAGCCCTACCGGATGTTTACCTCACGCGCAGAGTTCCGGCTGTCTCTTCGTGCTGACAACGCTGACCAGCGGCTGACCGAACGCGGCCATGCAATTGGCTGTGTTGGTGAAAACCGTTGGGCGCACTTCAGCAGGAAAATGGATCAGATCGGAAAGGCCAAGGTGGCGCTCGCTGATATGACGATATCTTCGCGAGAGATCGCAGGCCTGGGCGTCAAACTGAATGCGGATGGGCCACGTCGATCTGCGCTGGATGCGCTTGCCTTGACGGATTTCAATTTTGAACATCTTGTTGAGTTACAGCTAGATGTAGGAAGCATTCCTGACGACATACAAGATCAGGTAAAGAAAGATGCGCTATACGCGCATTACATCGCGCGGCAAGAGCGGGATATCGCTGCGATGGAGCGTGACGAAAACCACATTATCCCCGATGGGACAGATTATGCGCAAATCAAAGGCCTCTCGAACGAGATCGTCGCCAAGCTTACGGCAACGCGGCCAACAACAATCGCACAT
>CAYZKE010000710.1:0-686 GCA_964478505.1 uncultured Loktanella sp. | reverse complement strand
GAGGGCATGACACCAGCGGCGCTTATGTTGATTATCGGGGCCACGAAAAAGCAACAGCAAGCGACCGGAACATAATCTATGGGCACGAACGTCGCCGGTGTGAATGTTTCACGTGAAACAATGGCAGATCTAGAGGCCTTTACCGCCCTCGTTGCGAAATGGACTGCAAAGATCAATCTCATCGCGCGAGGGACGGTCGATTCGATCTGGGAGCGTCATGTCGTCGATTCGGTGCAGCTCTACAAGTTTGCCCCCAAAACCTATAAAAAATGGGTGGATATCGGAAGCGGGGGCGGCTTTCCAGGCATCGTGATGGCGATTCTGGGTAAAGAAATGAATCCCCAGGCGCAATTTGTCCTGATTGAGAGCGACCAACGCAAAGCAGCGTTCCTGCGAACAGCGGCACGTGAACTTGGGCTTTCTGTCGTTGTCATCGCCGAACGAATCGAATTAGCCCCAGAACAGAATGCAGATGTGGTATCTGCGCGTGCACTCACCGCATTATCTGGCTTGCTTTCCCTGTCTCAACGGCACCTTAAGCCCGATGGACTAGCCTTATTTCACAAGGGCCGACAATCCGGACAGGAAGTTGCCGATGCGCAAAAGAACTGGACGTTTGAGCTTGAAGATTACGCCAGTATCACTGATCCTGACGCACGAATACTCGCCATCCGAAGGATAGATAA
>CAYZKE010000709.1:0-1669 GCA_964478505.1 uncultured Loktanella sp. | reverse complement strand
GGCGACCTTCCAGGCACCACCATGGTGCCCCCCTCCAGCGATCACCTTCTTGCGTTTGATAATTGTTGGCGCGTTTGATCCTGAGCCCATCTCTCTACCTCTTGTTTTCACCCACGATGGGCATAGAGGGGCAGAAGTGAAAGCAGGCTTAACGGGACAATTCGATGAAAAACACATGCGTTTTGCGGGTTCGGCTGTCGCGTTCATGCGACGACCAAGCCGAGTGACAAGATGGCGCAGTGTCAACAAACCTTTACACTTGCCCAAACGCCATATGTCACACTAAACTGACAGAATGAGTGTAACGTCAGATTTACAGATTGAACCCGCCATACGCCGCTGGCCCGAGCCGCGCGCGATGCTTCGGCTGATCAAACCTGTGACATGGTTCCCTCCGATGTGGGCCTATCTCTGCGGCGTCGTTTCATCGGGTATAAGCCCCTCTGGCCAATGGTTTTTCGTGGTCTTGGGCGTGGTGCTTGCCGGCCCGATCGTCTGCGGCATGTCGCAGGCCGCAAATGATTGGTGCGACCGCCATGTTGACGCAATCAACGAGCCCGACCGCCCGATTCCTTCGGGGCGTATTCCGGGGCGGTGGGGTCTCTATATCGCACTCGCGATGACAGTTTTGGGGCTGGCGGTTGGGTATCAACTGGGGCCTTGGGGCTTTGGCGCGACAATTTTGGCTGTTGCTGCAGCCTGGGCCTATTCGGCCGAGCCGATCCGCGCCAAGAAATCCGGCTGGTGGGGTCCGGGGCTTTGCGGCCTCGCTTACGAGACACTGCCGTGGATCACTGGGGCGGCTGTTGTGGCCGCTGGCGCACCAAGCCCGCAGGTGATCACGATTGCCGTGCTTTACGGCATCGGCGCCCACGGCATTATGACACTCAACGATTTCAAAGCGATTGAAGGCGACCGCGCCACTGGCCTGCGGTCGCTGCCTGTCACACTTGGGCCCGCGCGCGCGGCACAGGTCGCCTGCTGGATCATGGCGGTGCCACAGGTCATCGTCATCGGTCTGCTGACCTATTGGGGCAAACCCGGCTTTGCCTTGGGCGTTATGGCGATGCTGGCAGTGCAATTGGGCGCGATGCGCGTTCTGCTGCGCGACCCCGAAGGCAAGACGCCTTGGTATCAGGGCATGGGTATTCTGTTCTACATCAGCGGCATGATGATCAGCGCCGTTGCTTTGCGGAGCATTGGAGGCTGATATGACACTTTCATGGTTCCAGATTGTCCGGCTTGGTTTTGTGCAAATGGCACTGGGGGCGATTGTCGTCCTGACAACATCGACACTGAACCGTCTGATGGTGGTCGAGCTGTCGCTGCCCGCAATTCTGCCGGGGCTTTTGGTCGGCCTGCACTACGGCATTCAACTGACACGCCCGCATTGGGGGTTCTACTCTGACACAGGCGGGCACCGGACACGCTGGATTATCGGCGGCATGGTGGCGCTTGCACTGGGCGCTTTCACTGCGGCCTGTGGCGTCTTGGCCTTCGAACAATCCTTTGCGCTTGGCCTGACCGTTTCAATCGTCGCCTACACGCTGATCGGCCTTGGCGTTGGCGCGTCAGGCACATCATTGCTGGCGCTGCTGGCCACGACCACGGCACCGCACCGCCGTGCTGCCGCCGCGACCATTACATGGCTGATGATGATCTTCGGGAT
>CAYZKE010000708.1:0-1674 GCA_964478505.1 uncultured Loktanella sp. | reverse complement strand
GTGAAAGTGATCAAGGATCTGGCCGCCGAAGGGCGCACCATGATCATCGTCACCCATGACATGCGACTGGCCGCTGATGTCAGCGATCACGTCGTGTTCCTGCACCAAGGCAAAATCGAAGAGCAAGGCGCACCTGCCGAACTTTTCGGCAACCCAAAAACCGAACGGCTTCAGGGCTTCCTGTCAGCCACGGTTTCTTAACCTCATCAACCCGGGAGATCATTGATGAAAAACCTTATCCTTACGACGGCTGCACTCGCCGTTGCTGGTTCCATGGCCCTTGCCGACGCGCATTCCGTTGTGCGTCTTGGCACCGAGGGCGCCTACCCTCCGTACAACTTCTTGAACGATGACGGCGAAGTTGATGGGTTCGAGCGCGCTTTGGGCGACGAGCTTTGCGTACGCGCCGAACTGACCTGCGAGTGGGTCACAAACGAGTGGGACAGCATTATCCCGAACCTCGTATCCGGCAACTATGATGTGATCATCGCAGGTATGTCGATCACAAGCGAGCGTGACGAAGTCATCGACTTTTCTGACAACTACACACAGCCCGATCCGTCAGCCTATCTGGTGACATCCGAAGATGTCGATCTGGCCACTGCGGTGATCGCTGCACAGACCGGCACAATTCAGGCAGCTTTCGTTGCCGGCACAGGTGCAACACTGTTGGAATTCGCGACACCTGACGAGACTGTCGCAGCCGTGAAAAGCGGTGAAGCTGACGCAGTTCTTGCGGACAAAGCCTTCCTTGCGCCAATCGCTGAATCCGATGCGGAAGTAATGCTGCTGGAGCAAGAAGAGCTGATCGGTGGCGGTGTAGGCCTTGGCCTGCGCGAAAGCGACGGTGAACTGCGCGACAAATTCAACGCAGCGATTGCGTCTATGAAAGCAGACGGCTCGTTGAACGCATTGATCGCGGAATGGGGTGTGGGCGAGCAGTTCTAAGCTGCCTTGCAAGACACCACAAAGGGTCGCCAGTTTGGCGGCCCTTTTTCGTTCAGCCCTTGGCAAAACGTTGCGGACGGTAGGGCGCGATCATCGCCGCATCCGCGTTATCCAGACGACCGGAGATATCCTTGGCAATCAGCTCTCCGATAATTGGCCCAAGCGTGATGCCGGAATGCAGCACAGCGACATAAACCCCTTCGGCCACCGCCCCCACGACAGGCAAACCATCCTGCGGCACAGGGCGCTCTGCGCAGATAACCTCGGCCCAGCGTGCATCGGCAAGACCAGCGCAGAGGCCGCGGAGCCGCCCCATCGCAGCATCGGCGGCATCATCCGGCATCTGCGACAAATCCTCTGTATCATCGCCTTGGTGTCCGACCGAAACAGGCATTAAGATTTGCCCCGAGGGTTCCTGCCTGATCTCGCCATCGGGTGTTGCCAGAATATGCTGCAAGAGCTTCTTTTGCCGGTTAGTGCGCAGGATATAGGCGGGGCGCGGCACAAGCGGAATCGTGCAATCAATACTCTGCGCCAGCGCGGCCGTGCCGGTCCCGGCAGCGATGATCACCTGATCGGCTGCGATCACGCCCTGCGCTGTCGCAACCCCGACCCCACGTCCATTGCGCAGCGCGATCCCTGTGACCGCCACATTGCTGACCACCCGTGCGCCCGCATCCTGCGCTGCGGCCAGAAATGCCCTTGCCAGATCACCCGAGGAAGCCG
>CAYZKE010000707.1:0-1676 GCA_964478505.1 uncultured Loktanella sp. | reverse complement strand
ACCGGGGCCAAAGGGGGAAGTTGATATGACAAACGCTGGTGTCCTCGCCGACCATCAAATCCGCGATATGATCGCCTCGGGCGGCATTGCGGCCGAGGCCCCGATTGAGGCTGGCCAGATCCAACCCGCTTCGCTTGATCTGCGCCTTGGGACCACTGCTTACCGTGTGCGCGCCTCCTTCCTTGCGGGCCGCCAGCGCACGGTGAAAGACCGCCTTTTGGATTTCCAGATGCATGCCGTGGACCTGACGGGCGGAGCGGTTCTTGAGAAGGGCTGCGTCTATGTCGTGCCCCTGATGGAGCGTTTGCGCCTGCCCAAGGGCATGACCGCTGCGGCAAGTGCGAAATCCTCGATCGGGCGGCTTGATCTGCTGACACGGATCATCACCGATCATGGCGTTGAATTTGACCGCGTGCCCGAAGGCTACGACGGCCCGCTTTACGTGGAAATTTGTCCGCGGTCTTTCTCGGTCGTGGCACAGCCCGGTCAGATGCTGAACCAGATCATCTTTCGTCAGGGAAAAACCCTGATGTCAGACGATGATCTGCGCGCGCTTCACGCGAAGACGCCGATTGTCTCTGGCGATCCTGTTATCTCGGATGGTTTGGGATTCTCCGTCGATCTGAAGCCAACAGAGGGCACTTTGGTCGGCTACCGCGCCAAGCCCCATACCGGTGTCGTGGATCTGGCGAAACTCAACCACTATGACCCGACCGATTTTTGGGAAGAGGTGCACACCAAAGACGGCTGGATCATCCTTGATCCGGGTGCCTTCTATATTCTGGTCAGCCGCGAGGCGATTGTGATCCCGCCGATGCAGGCCGCCGAAATGGCCCCCTATCTGGCGCTACGCCGAGGCCGGTGGCGCAGGATCACGCGGGGTGCTGGAAGTGCGCTGTCACGAGGCGCCTTTTGTGCTTGAACATGGGCAAGTCGTGGGGCGGTTGGTCTATGAACATATGTCAGCCCTGCCTGACGCACTCTATGGGCGCGAAATCAAGTCGAACTATCAGGGTCAGGGGCTGAAACTGTCAAAGCACTTTCAGTCGTAGATCAAGTCGAGAACTGCGTTAGCGCATGAACCGGCGCGCCGCGCGCATCCCGCGTTGCGCCCTTTGCGCCGTCTGACGGGCATTGTTGGCCTGCGCGCGTTCTTCGGGCGTCATATCCTCGGGCCGTTTGCCCTTGTTTGCCGCCATCGCGATGCCTTTGTTCATGCCTTTACGCATCAACATCCGCAGGCCCATATTGATCAACTGATTGATATTCATCCACGTCTCTCCGTCGCTGCATGGGTATGTAAGGCCCGCAGCTTAATCTTCAAATAATTCGGACTGATCATCGTCGTCATCACTGTCTTCTGCCTCACCCAAGATCTGCGCGCCCGGTGGTGGACGGTTTTCCAGCAGACCTGCAGACCGCAATTCTTTTAGCCCTGGCAGATCACGGGCGTTTTCCAGACCGAAGTGATCCAAGAATCCTTGTGTCACCACAAAGGTCACAGGCCGCCCCGGAGTCATCTTGCGACGGCCAAAGCGGATCCATTCCAGCTCGATCAACTGGTCAATCGTACCACGGCTGACGCTGACGCCACGGATTTCTTCGATCTCGGCGCGTGTCACAGGCTGATGATAGGCCACAATCGCCAGTGTCTCGATCGCAGCGCGACTCAGCTT
>CAYZKE010000706.1:0-1679 GCA_964478505.1 uncultured Loktanella sp. | reverse complement strand
TGTGATGAGTGCAGTTTTTGTCATTTTTGTTGCGTACTTGTCCAAGAAATAGATCGTCGATGAAGGTTGTCCCATGCATGCGCTGAAATGCCAACAGTTCTATACAACATGAATGCGGCTGAAATCCCTGCTGACTAGAGTTATCCTCTGCGTTCTGGAAAGTCTCTGCCGGACCGAGGCAGCACGGCAGTTTTATGGCGTGACCTTATGGTAATGCTTTGCTTTGCCAGAGCCATTTATAAATCCTGACACTCGGGCTGTGAAAATCTGCAGACGCCGTCGGATCGCAACCGCGCAAATAGCGCGACGGGTTCAATAATCGCCGGCCGCTCGCACCCATCGGATACTTCACACCAACTGGGGCAGAGGGGGTCTTCTATGCAAGCATGAACACACGCATAGGGTCGCCCGAGAAGCACTCAGCAGTCTCCGGTCCGACCGGGGCGGTTCATTGACACCAACGGGGGATCAATATGACGTCGCACGACGGAAACCCAACTTGGTTTCTTGCACAGTTAAAGCCGAACTACAGTCATATCGCGCAGAAGAACCTCAAACGGCACGGTTTTTGGACTTTCCTGCCGTTGGAGGACGTCACAGTGCACAGGAGGGGGTAGTTCGCAACAGTAAGACGGCCGCTGTTTCCCGGCTACATTTTCGTGGCTATCGACGCTGCAGGTGGTCAATGGCGCAAGGTCAATGCGACCACCGGTATTACGCGCCTTGTCAGCTTTGGCAGCGTACCGGTTGCCGTGCCGCATGATATTGTTGCTCATCTTATGGAGCGCTGCAGTGATGACGGAACGATCCTGACACCAAAAGAACCGAAACCGGGGGGAATAGTCTCGCTTGCTCTGGGCGCGTTTGCCAATTTCGCGGCAGAGGTGCAGTCGATTGAACCCGACAGGCGGGTTTGGGTCTTGATGGACATTATGGGCGGGCAAACACGCGTCAAAGTGAGCGCGGATCAACTTAAGTCATTGTAGCTGCGTGCAGCAAAACAATGGCCCAATGGCCTCAGCTGAAGCGCGGTGTTTCCATCTAGCATCCCGGAGGTCTATGCCCAAGTCTGTGCTGAATAAACGAAATATTCACAATTGTGCCTCTTCGATTAGGCCCTATGATGCCTTTGGGCAGAGGCCTTCGAGGTAATCAATAACAAATGTCTACTGAAACCTCAGTTCGTGGCAGAGCGGAGCTTGCTGAAACGCGCAAGAAAAGCCGTTCTATGTATTGGGCAGTCGCAGTTTTCAGCTTCTTTGTGAATCTGCTCATGCTGACCGGGCCGCTGTATATGCTCAATGTCTATGACCGTGTGCTCAGCTCGCGGTCTTTTGAGACACTGCTCGCTTTGTCCGTTTTGGTGGCTTTCCTTTACGCGATGATGGGTATTCTGGATTTCGTCCGTGGCCGTGTCATGGGGCGTGTCGGTGCCCGTTTTCAGGCCGATCTGGACCGGCGGGTCTTTGGGGCGGTATTGAAGGCGACAACGCTGAACAGGGCACCGCGCGAGGCGGCAACAGGTTTGCGTGATCTCGAGTCCATTCAGCGCCTGATTACATCACCTGCACTGATGGCGCTGTTCGATTTGCCATGGGTGCCGCTCTTCTTCTTCGGCATTTTTATCTTTCACCCTTTGATGGGTGTTCTGGCGATTGTCGGGGCAGTGATCCTGCTGA
>CAYZKE010000705.1:0-1681 GCA_964478505.1 uncultured Loktanella sp. | reverse complement strand
GAGCGCTTCGCCGGCCACGAGATCGACGCTTTCCGGCATCACCCCGCTTTGGACATCACCGACAGACCCGGTCCAGACATAGGCTGCCGCCCCGAGCGCCGCCAGCACACCAATCCCCAGGATGGCAGTCATAGCTCTCATGCCACATTGACCCATGTCATCATGCCGGACGCCGCGTGTGACAGCATATGGCAATGCAGCAGCCATTTTCCGGGGTTGTCTGCCACGAAGGCAATGTCGCGCACTTCGCCCCGGTCGAGCAGCGTGGTGTCGCGCAGCGCGCCGAGGCTGCCATCGGGTGCGATCTCGTGAAAATGCATGCCATGAAGATGCATGGCATGCGGAAACGATGTGTCATTGGTGATCTTCATCCGAACGGTTTCGCCACGCGACAGTTCCGCCAGTGCTGGACCATCCATGCCCCCCACCGCGCCATTGAAGGCCCAGAAGTTTCCTGTCTCCATCATGTCGCGCATCGAAGACATCCGACCGCCCATCATGGCACCGCGCATGCCGCCCATGGCCCCCCCTTCCATCAGCAATGCGATGTCCCTTGCCGATCCCAGATCGGGCAAGGCATGGGCATTCGGCGGCAGGGGTTGAGGCGTTCCGCGCCCCGCGCGAGTACCGTCGCCTGTCACTTCGAAGGCCACCTGAGAAAAGCTTTCATCGCGGCTCAATTGCACGATATGGCCCGCGCTGCCGACCTCTGCGGTCACGTCGACGATCAGGTCCACCCGTTGTGCCGACGACAGCAGGAATGAACCTTCCACGGGTTGCGGCACGGCCAGCGGCATCCCGTCCATGGCCACGATCCAGCCTTCGAGCCCCTCCAGCGCGAGTTGGAAAATCCGGGCGTTGGACGCATTGATCAGCCGCAGGCGCAGACGCTCATGCCGTTTCACGGTCTTTGCGAGATTGTAGACGCCGTTCGTTGTGATGTAGTTCCCAAGACGCCCGGCATGGCTGAGGTCATGCATCGCCCCGAAGGTATCCGCAATCTGAGCTGTTTCCGGATCGATGCGCCAATCGTCAAGGATCAGGACCTCTTCCCGATCGATATCGATCAGCTCCGGCTCTTCGACGATCAGCGCACCCTGAAGACCACGTGCGACCTGCTCGAACGAGCGGTTGTGCGCGTGATACCAGTAGGTGCCCGCGTCGCGGACAACGAAATCGTAGTCAAAGCTGTCCCCGGGGCGAATGGCGTCCTGCGTCAGACCGGCCACCCCATCCATCGCATTGTCGATGCGAATCCCGTGCCAATGGGTCGATGTCGGATCGGGTAAGTCATTGACAATACGCCTCTGTACCCGCGCGCCTTGCAAAACCCGAATTTCCGGGCCCGGCGCGATACCATCGAACCCCCAAACCTGTGTTTTTCCGTAGTCATCAGGTAAAAGCTGTATATCTGCGACCCGGGCTGTCACCGCGCGCATGTCTGTCTGCGCGAACAGTGAATTCGGCATGCACGCCAAACCGGCAGTACTCATGCGAAGGAAGTCGCGTTTTGAAAGTTTCATGATGGCACCGTTAGGATTGAGGTGAAGACAGCCGTGGCAAGCAAGATGACACCGATACAAACCCATTCGAGAGAAATCGATCTTGCAAGGTGCGGCCCAGCTTTGGGATCACCGCTCTGCAAAGCGGGCACAATCCGTGTTTTGTTGATGGCGGCAAG
>CAYZKE010000704.1:0-1686 GCA_964478505.1 uncultured Loktanella sp. | reverse complement strand
GACAACGTCCTATGTCGGGAAGATTTGGCTGCTTAGGTCAGCAGGTCATGGGACATCCGGAGCGCCGGATGCCCTGTGATCGTTGCCCAGACGGGCTCTGCGGTCAAGAAATGATCTCTTCCATAGCAAACACAGGGTACGCGCGCTGGCGGCCCTCACCGTCCTCAATACGAGATCCCAAATCCCAAGCAGAAGGCCCGAACATTATCTACGAGGTCAGCAAGCTGCCTCCACGGCTCGTCAGAGAGAGGTCCTTCCGCCTGGGCTCACCCCCTCGAAGAAGGGGCGATAGGGTTCGCCGTGATTGATCACGGCGTGTACGGTGCGCGCCATCTTGGCCGCGATTGCGGTGTAGGCCTTGCGGCGCAGATGGGCGTTGTGTCGATCTTTCGAGATGTAGCGCTCGAACTTGTCCCGGAAGCTGTTGGTCCGCTTGAGCACGGCGGTTTGACCGGCCATCCAGAGAGTGCGCCGCAACCTGGCGTTGCCATACTTCGAGATGCGGCTCTGGCCACGGAACATGCCCGATTGCATTGTCGCGAGGTCCATGCCGCAGAACTTCAGGAACTGTCGATGATGCCGGAATCGGCGCAGATCACCGGCCTCGGCCAAGATGGTCATGGCGTTGATCGGGCCGATCCCGGGAATGGTCGTCAGCAACTGGTAGTCGGGCAGATCTGATAGTAACTCGACGGCCCGTGCCTCAATCACATCGCGCTGTCGGATCAGGCTGCGACCTTCGGCCAGTACCAGGCGGAACATGCGGATGGCATCGGAGTCGGAATGCACTGGCAGTCCGACTGAACTGACCGCAGTGGCGTAAATATCTGAAAGCAGACGCTCTTTGGAAACCTTGCGGCCAACGACCTCCCAAGCATCAGCTATGAAAGCCTCCTGGCTCATGACCGTGATCATATGTGGCGATGGATACTTCTCGAGGAACGCCAGGAACCAATCAGTCCGTGAGCTTCGGTGAAATCGCTCGGCCTCGGGAAAGTACAGCGGTAGGTAATGCGTCAGGATGCGGTGCCACAACTCGGTCTTCGAGCGCGAAACGATCTCGTGGGTTTTGGAGAGCTCCTGGATGTCCGCGGTCCCGGTCACGAGCGGATCATGGAAGAACTGTATGGCCCCGATCTCCAGCAAATGCAGAATGACCTGGGCGTCCTTGGGATCATTCTTGTCCCAGCTGTTGTGCAGAGCCTCGCGCGTTCGGGCCAAGCCAACGGAAGAGACAAGCTTCAGGTCGAAACCGGCCTGGCCGAGATGATGAGCCAAAGCACGGTGATAATTGCCGGTCGCCTCAAACCCGATCCGTACCGGCAGTTCATAGCTGGCGAGAGCGATGGCCAAGCGCTGAAAATCTTCCAGCGTGTTCGTAATCGTCATGCGGCGACGGCGCTTCTTGCCGGGAATGCCAATAAGCACTTCGTGCCGGTGTTTTGAAATGTCGATGGCGACCAGTACGGTCGAAGCAGTAGAATGGGGGGCGGTCATAGCCGGTCTCCTCAGCAGTGTGGTTATGCAAAACCACTGTTGAGACCTGAGACCCGGTTATGGCCACCCGCTGCGCAATTTGGAGGCTGCGCGCGTGGCCATAACCTGTCGGCAGCCCTTCTTCCCGACGTGCTACGGCAAGGAGTTCACCGATCGGCTCTTCGGCCTGCGCAAGCGCGCGGCGACGGG
>CAYZKE010000703.1:0-1689 GCA_964478505.1 uncultured Loktanella sp. | reverse complement strand
CGACAACGAACCTGTGACAGCCTCGCCTGTGACCGAAGGCGGCGATTGGCGGATTGATTTGCCCGATATTGCAACAGGCGTTTACACACTGCGGATTGATGAAGTGGATGCAGAGGGCGGCGTTGTTTCACGCCTTGAAACCCCGTTCCGGCGCGAAGAGGCCGCCGACGTGGCGGCCGTGCTGGCGGAGGAAACATCTGTCGATGGTTTTGAGGTGGCGGTCCGGACCGTGCAACCTGGTGCGACACTCTGGGCGATTGCCGAAGAGAACCTTGGTGCCGGTATTTTCTATGTCGAGGTCTATGAGGCCAACCGCGATCTGATCCGCGACCCCGACCTGATTTACCCCGGACAAATCTTTCGTATCCCCGAGATCACGCAATAGCGCGCGGGCCTCTGGTCATCTTTGGATCACAGGCTTAGGAATGACGCCTCAAGTCGTGGAGTCCCAATGCGTGGTCTAGAAAAAACCGATGCCAATCTGAGCGATGCCCAAATCCAGGGGTGGAACGTCATTCGCCGCGTGGTGCCCTATCTGTGGCCGGAGGGGCAGACATGGGTCAAGCGCCGTGTCGTGATTGCGCTGGCCGTGCTCTTGCTCTCCAAGGTGATCGCGGTCGGCACACCTGTTCTTTATAAACAGGCCGTTGATGCCTTGGCGCCCGAGGGGGCGACAGCGGCCACAGTGCTGGGCTTGGGGGCCGTCGGCCTGACGCTGGCTTACGGTTTGGCGCGGCTGATGTCGGTGGGTTTTCAGCAATTGCGCGATGTGGTCTTTACGCGCGTCGGGCAACGGGCCTTGCGGCAGCTGGCGCTTGAAACCTTTACCCATATCCATCGCCTTTCGATGCGCTATCACATCACCCGCAAGACGGGTGGTTTGTCGCGCGTGATCGAACGTGGCGTGAAGGGCGTGGATTTCCTTCTGCGCTTCTTGCTGTTCTCGATGGGGCCGCTGGTTCTTGAACTGCTGATGATCTCTGTGGTCCTCTTTTTCCTCTTTGATGTCTGGTATTTGGCGGTCGTTGTGCTGACCATCGCGCTTTACGTCTGGTTCACCTTCAAGGTGACGGAATGGCGGGTAAAAATCCGCAAGGAAATGAACGATCAGGACACTGATGCGAACCAGAAGGCGATCGACAGTCTGTTGAATTTTGAAACAGTCAAGTACTTCGGCGCCGAGCGCTGGGAGGCCGACCGCTATGATGTGGCGATGGCGAATTATGAAAACGCTGCAATCCGCACGAATTACTCACTTGCTTTTCTGAATTTTGGCCAGTCGGTATTGATCACCGGCGGTCTGGTCGCGGTGATGGTCATGGCCGCCTTGGGTGTGCAACGGGGCGATTTGACCGTGGGCGATTTCGTGATGGTCAATGCCTATATGATCCAGATCACGATGCCGCTGAACTTTCTTGGTACCGTCTATCGCGAAATCCGGCAGGCGCTGATTGATATGGGCGATATGTTTGATCTGCTGGGGCAACCTGCCGAAGTGACAGATAAACCGGACGCAAAGCCGCTTAAGGTCACGGGCGGTTGCGTGGTCTTGCAAGACGTGAGCTTTGGGTATGATGCCGCGCGGCCGATCCTGAAAGGGGTCAGCCTCGAGGTGGCTCCCGGTCAGACCGTGGCGATTGTGGGTTCTTCTGGGTCGGGTAAATCGACCATCGGGCGTTTGCTGTTCCG
>CAYZKE010000702.1:778-1701 GCA_964478505.1 uncultured Loktanella sp. | reverse complement strand
CGAGAACGGTGTGGAAATCGCCTACAATGCCGCCAAAGAAGGTGCGCAGATGTGGTTCGACCAGATGGCCATCCCCGTGGATGCCCCGAACGTCGAAGGCGCGCATGTGTTCCTGAACTTCATCATGGACGCGCAGAACATGGCGGCGGCTTCCAATTACGTCTACTATGCCAATGGTAACGAAGCCTCCAAAGAGTTCCTTGTGGAAGACGTGATCGGCGATCCGGCCATCTATCCGTCGGAAGAGGCGTTGGCCAACCTGTTCACCACAACTCCATGGGATGCGGGCGTGCAGCGGACAGTGACCCGTCTCTGGACCAAGATCAAATCGGGCACCTGAGACCCGAACTTATTGGCCCGCGCGTCACACGCGCGGGCCTTTCAATAATGAATGACAGGGACCGACATGGCACAAACCGTCTTCGCCCCATGGGATGATCCGCAGGCAAAGCCTCTCATCCAGTTCAAGAATGTCACCAAGCGGTTTGGCGACTTCACTGCCATCGAGAACCTGACGCAGGATATTTACGAGCGTGAGTTCTTTTCGCTTCTTGGTCCCTCGGGCTGTGGCAAGACGACTCTCATGCGGATGCTGGCAGGTTTCGAGAACGTGACGGAAGGCCAGATCCTTATTGCCGGCCAGGACATGGCCAATGTCCCACCCAACAAACGGGCCGTGAACATGATGTTCCAGTCCTATGCCCTGTTTCCCCATCTGAGCGTCTGGGAGAATATCGCCTTCGGCCTCAAGCGCGAAGGCAAGCCCAAGGCCGAAATCGAAGCGCGGGTGGATGAAATGCTGCGTCTGACGCGACTGGTGAAATTCGCCAAGCGCAAACCGCATCAGATCTCGGGCGGTCAGCGGCAGCGGGTCGCGCTGGCACGCAGCCTTGCAAAGGCGCCGAAACTTCTCCTGCTGGACG
>CAYZKE010000702.1:0-707 GCA_964478505.1 uncultured Loktanella sp. | reverse complement strand
AAGAGGCCATGACGGTCTCCAGCCGCGTCGCGGTGATGGATGAAGGGCAGATCATTCAGGTCGCCACACCCGCACAAATCTATGAGGCTCCGAATTCGGTCTATGTCGCTGATTTCATCGGGGACGTGAACATCATAAACGGCGTCGCGGCGGTAGACGGCGATGGCTATCGGATCACATGGGCCGAAGGACAGGCCCCATTCACCGCCAAGACGGCGAACAGCTTTTCCGAGGGGCAAAGCTGCCATCTGGCAATCCGCCCCGAGAAAGTGGCGATCTCGGCGGAACGTCCCGAAGATGCGGCGAACAGCGTCGAGGGGCAGATCATCGACATCGCCTATCTCGGCAATATCTCGACCTATCATGTCAAGCTGGCCAACGGGCAGATGATCAAGGCTCAGGCGGCCAACACCCGCCGCCTGTCGCGCCGCACTTTTACCTGGGAAGATCGCGTCTGGCTGTCCTGGACAGATACCGCCGCCGTCGTGTTGGAGCGCTGAGGGATGCGTCGCTTCATCCTGATCGCCGTTCCCTACCTCTGGCTCATGGCACTGTTCCTTGTGCCATTCCTGATCGTGTTGAAGATATCGCTGTCGGATATCGCGCTGTCGATCCCGCCCTATACCCCGCAACTGGATCTGTCTGAAGGGTGGGACGGGATCAAGAGTTTCCTGTCGCAACTGGATTTCGAGAATTTCACCTTTCTG
>CAYZKE010000701.1:0-1701 GCA_964478505.1 uncultured Loktanella sp. | reverse complement strand
CTCTTTGCGATTGAGCGCCTCTTCGGGTGGCCTGTCTGGCTCACACCGCATGATTTACGCCGAATACAATGATCACGAAAACGTTATGGCGGGAATTGCGCAACGCACGGTTACGCTTAAGACATTATTTCTTTGATCAATCAGGAGAGTCCCATGCCGAAAAAACTCAATCGCGTTCTCGCAACTGCCGTTGCTTTGGGTATCGCGGGTGCCGCATTTGCAGCCGGGCATCTGACCGAAGATCAGCAACGCGCGATGGATGCGCGACAATCCCATATGGAGCTCTATTCATTCAACCTCGGCCCGATCGGTGGCATGGTTCAGGACAAGATTCCATATGATGCCACAACCGCCGCAGCAGCGGCCGCTAACCTTGCCGCACTCGCCAGCATCGATCAAACCGCCTATTGGGTTGAAGGCACTGACGCCAGCATCGAAGGCTCGCGCGCGAAGGCCGAGATTTGGACAGACGCCGCCGGATATATGGCAGAAAAAGAGAAACTGGCCGCAGCGACCGCTGCTTTGGCCGCTGTCGCAGGTGATGGCCTTGATGCGATGAAGGCGGCTTTTGGTCCCGTGGGCCAATCCTGCGGGTCGTGCCATGAGGCGTATCGGGCACCGCGCACCTAACAAAGTATGGCAAAATGGCGGATCATCGGGCTTCTGGCCCTCATCGGGATCGGTGCCGGATGGTACATCACCAAACCGGCACCACTGTCATCTGATGCGCTTGATGGTCTGACCGGTGATCCGGCCAATGGCCAGATCGTCTTTGCTGCCGCGGGCTGCGCGTCGTGTCACACCAGTGAAGACGGCCCGCCCACGCTTTTAAGCGGCGGCAAGACATTTGCGTCGGATTTCGGGACCTTTGTGGCCCCCAACATCTCATCCGATCCTGTGCACGGTGTTGGCACCTGGTCCGATCTGGCGCTTGCCAGCGCGATCATGCGCGGGGTGGGTGAGAACGGTGAACATCTCTATCCCGCTTTCCCCTACACAAGCTATAACAAGGCAGAGCTGAGCGATATCGTCGATCTGATTGCCTATCTGCGCACCCTGCCCGCGTCGGACCAACCGAACGCGCCCCATGATCTGGCGTTCCCGTTCAACCAGAGGATCGCCCTAGGTCCTTGGAAATTCCTCTTTGTGAATCAGGATTGGGTACTGCAAGACGCACCGACGCCCGAACTCGTCCGTGGGCGCTATCTGGTCGAAGCGCTGGGCCATTGCACCGAATGCCACACGCCGCGCAACGCGCTGGGTGGATTGGACAAAGCGCGCTGGATGGGCGGTGCGGCGCACCCGTCTGACGAAGGGCGTATTCCGAACATCACAACCGCTGCATTGTCGTGGTCAGAGGGTGATATCGCCGAATACCTCAAAAGCGGCTTCACCCCCGATTTTGACAGCGCGGGCGGTGAAATGGCGGAGGTCGTCAAGAACACCAGCCAGTTAACCGATGACGACCGCGCCGCCATCGCCGCATACCTCAAGGCGATCCCGCCTGTGGCGGAGTAATCAGGCCAGCCCCAGCTTTCTCTGACGCGCATCGCGCAGACGCGCAAAATCATCACCGGCGTGATAGGAAGACCGTGTCAGCGGTGTCGCAGAAACCATCAGGAAGCCCTTGTTATAGGCTGCCTTTTCATAGGTCTTGAATTCTTCCGGTGTCACGAACCGGTCTACCCTATGATGCTTCGG
>CAYZKE010000700.1:0-1702 GCA_964478505.1 uncultured Loktanella sp. | reverse complement strand
CCTGGGCAATCTGCAAGCCGCGCTCAACGTGATGATGACGCAAGAAATCGATGCTGCCCGCGCGCTTGTGGCCGAAAAGGACACACTGCGCCGCGTCGAACAGGATCTGCAACGCAAGCACCTGCACCGGCTTCAAAAGGGATCTGTCAAGAGCATCGAAACGAGCAACATTCATCAGGAAACCCTGCGCACGCTGAAACAAGTCAACGCCTATTTCGCGACAGTAGCGCAAGACTTGTTGGCTACGGCAGGAATCTTGCTGGACAGTCGCCTTTCACATAACGCAGAGCACTAACGCTGTCGCACATCAAAACAACGAACATTCCTATGATGAAAAGCAGTTTCTTAACCCGAATAATTCACGAGGCTGTGGTGAGGGTGGCGTAAGCTTTTGAAACGCTGTATTTTTTGGTTGTATCGACCGAAAATCCAGTTTTCAGGCAGGCCCCCTGACCATGAAGCAGTCTACCGTTCCAAAGCCCGCCTTGTCACCCGTGAATGGCAAGCCTGTCATGCTCAATTTCGACGGCGCTGAGATGAGCTCTGATGCCGGTCTGACACTTCTGCGGGAGATCGAGCGGCGGGTCGACTTGGCGGGACGTCTGTCGTCGTGTCTCACGGACCCACGTGATCCAGACAAGGTGCGGCACAGCCTGGAAGACATCATCCGGTTCCGGATCATGATGATCGCGGCTGGATATGAAGACGGCAACGATGCCGCTGATCTGCGCGATGATCCGGCGTTCAAGCTCGCTCTCGAGCGTGATCCCGAGACCGGGGCAGCGCTGTGCTCGCAGCCCACGATCTCGCGGATGGAGAATCTGGCCGACACGCGCGCGCTGATCCGGATGTCGCATGAGATGGTGCGGTTCTATTGCGCGTCCTTTGCCCGTGCGCCACGCCAGATCGTGCTCGACACCTTCGACACCGTTCATGGTTACCAGCAGCTGCGCTTGTTCAACGCTTATTACGACGAGTATGGGTTCCAACCCATCGTGGTCTTTGACGGCGAGGGGCGTCTTGTCGGGGCTGTGCTTCGCCCGGCGCGTCGTCCGACCGGCAAGGAGGCCGCCGCCCATATCAGGCGTCTGATCCGTTCCATCCGCCGCCATTGGCCCAAGACCGAGATCCTGCTGCGCGCCGACAGCCATTATGGCACGCCCGAGGTTCTCGACCTGTGCGACAGCCTCGGGCTGCAGTACGTGTTCGGCTTGTCGAAGAACGCGCGCCTGCGGGAGCATGTGCAAACCCTGGAGGCCTCCACGGCCGAGCGATATGCCCGCAAGGGGCAGAAGCTACGCCGGTTCAAGTCCTTCTCCTATGCGGCCCGCTCGTGGTCGAAGGCGCGCCGCGTGATTGCTCGGGTCGAGGTTGGTCCCTTGGGGCGTGACACCCGCTACATCGTCACCAATCTCAAGGGCGGACGTGGCAAGCACCTTTACGAAAAGCTCTACTCTGCCCGGGGACAGGCCGAAAACCACATCAAGGGCTGGAAGAGGCATCTCGCCTCCGACCGCACCTCCTGCACGAAGGCCAGCGCCAATCAGATGCGGCTCATGTTGCACGGCTGCGCCTACTGGCTGTGGTGGACGCTGCGCGCGGCCTGCCCAAAACGCTCGCCCTGGCGACACGCCCAGTTCGACACCTTGCGCCTGCATGTGATCAAGCTGGCGGCCACCATCATCGAGAAGAAAACCCGGAT
>CAYZKE010000699.1:0-1710 GCA_964478505.1 uncultured Loktanella sp. | reverse complement strand
ATTGTCGCACCGCGCGCTCCTTTTCAGAGAGCTTTGGTCTCTCGGCAACTTGCTTGGTCGTAGTCGTATCGGAAGCAAACATGACGAATCCAACTCATTAAACAAAGCTATTTTCCCATTGAAACCTGCCGGAACTTTGGCCTTTCCGCGTTCGTTGGCCCATTTATTGTTGCTGCTTTGAAGACTGTTTTCGGCGCCGCAGCCTGTTTTGCTGCCATAATACACAAAACGTCTACAATGCGGCTTTTGTCAGGATTGGGCAGAATCGGTCGTCTTGTGGTATACTCGTTAGACAAAGCGGAGGATGACATGACAAAACATGTACTCGACAGACCAAACACCGTGACGCCTGCACGTATGGTCCGGGCTATTGCAATCGAACGCCACGAAGGGCCGCGCAAGGCGACACTGGACCTTCAGCGCCGCAAACGGCAGCGGACGCTTGACAGCCGCACCAGTTTCTTTGTGCGGTTTGCGCGCGGTATGCGGCCCTAGCCAACGAAAAAGGGGCGCCCGAGCGCCCCTTTCGATTGCCGTATTGGATCCGTTATGCGCGGACCAGTTTCTCGTAGTCGGCTGAAATTTCGCGTGTGATGGCACCGACCTCAAAGTTATAGTCGCCGATTTGTCCCACAGGGGTCACTTCGGCAGCGGTGCCTGTGAGCCAGCACTGCTCGAACCCTTCAAGCTCTTCGGGCATGATGATCCGTTCGTTCACGGTCAGGCCCTTGTCGCGCAACATGCCGATCACCGTCTGGCGGGTGATGCCGTTAAGGAATGCATCGGCAACAGGTGTGTGCACCTCACCGTCTTTGACAAAGAAGATGTTTGCACCTGTCGCTTCGGCCACGTAGCCGCGATAGTCGAACATCATGGCGTCGGAACAGCCTTTGGCCTCGGCTGCATGTTTGGACATGGTGGCGATCATATAAAGACCCGCCGCTTTCGCCTGTGACGGGGCTGTCTCGGGGCTGGGGCGTTTCCATTTCGCGATGTCGAGCTTGGCGCCCTTCATCTTGGCGTCGCCATAGTAGTTGCCCCATTCCCAGACCGCCACGGCAAGGTGGACAGGGTTGCGTGCAGCAGCGACACCCATGTCTTCGCCCGACCCGCGCCATGCAACGGGGCGGACATAGGCGTCTTTGAGGCCGTTGGCGTCGAGGGCGGCTTGTTTTGCTGCTTCGATTTCATCAACAGTGTAGGGGATTTCAAAGTCGATCAACTGGCCGGATTTGATCAGACGCTCGCTGTGTTCGCGTGATTTGAAGATCTTGCCGGAGTAGCAGCGCTCGCCCTCGAACACGGATGAGGCGTAGTGCATGGCGTGGGTCAGGATGTGGACTTTGGCATCGCGCCATTCGACCAACTGG
Source organism: uncultured Loktanella sp. (assembly GCA_964478505.1). Taxonomy (GTDB): domain Bacteria; phylum Pseudomonadota; class Alphaproteobacteria; order Rhodobacterales; family Rhodobacteraceae; genus Yoonia. The sequence goes on along the minus strand of CAYZKE010000699.1, from coordinate 340 downwards.
CCGTCCATCCAGATTTTACCGTCTCTGTCGTCATATGCACCGGCCATCGTAATCTCCATCCCGTTTTGCATTTGTTACGTCAATAGGTCCGTTTCGGACATAATGTTGCGTAGTTTCTGCGTTTCGCTAGCAGTTGATTCTTGGAATGTCAACAAAGCTGACGTATTGTAGCGTCAAGACCAAGGGAGGACGCGCATGAATGACGGGTTGCCGCCGCAGATGGGCCAAAGCCTGCTGTTCCTGACGGACGAGCAGTTGCGCAAAGGGATCGAGGCGATGTTTTTTGCCTATCGCGGCTTTACCGCTGATCCGGACCGTATTCTTGCGCAGAAGTCATACG
>CAYZKE010000698.1:0-1724 GCA_964478505.1 uncultured Loktanella sp. | reverse complement strand
CGCACATTCGCTCCTTGATGATGTTCAAGGCATTTCGCTTGGCGTTTTCCTTGCGGCACTGGCGTTGAACATACTGACCACGGCTGGTTTGATCACAGGTCAAACAGCCGGCATCGCGGTCATTATCTCGTATCTCAGCGGGTATTCGTTCGGTGTTGTGTTCTTTTTGGTGAACCTGCCCTTTTACGTGCTGGCGTGGCGGCGTCTTGGGAAATCGTTCACCATCAAATCGCTGATTTCGGTGACGCTGTTGTCTATTCTGGCCGAGATCATCCCGCTTGGCATGGTGTTTTCGTACCTCGATCCGCTTTTGGGGGCGGTGACATTTGGCGCTTTGGTGGGGGTCGCGCTGCTGGTCCTGTTCCGGCACAACGGATCGCTGGGCGGTTTGGGTGTTGTGGCTTTGCTGATCCAGGACACCACAGGGTTTCGTGCCGGATGGGTGCAGCTGATCTTTGATTTTTTCCTGTTCGGGTTAGCGTTCTTTCTCTTCGATCCGCTACTTGTCTTTTATTCGCTGATTGGCGCCGTCGTGCTGAACCTGATTATCGCGATCAACCATCGACGTGATCGGTATATTGCCCGCTAACAAAAAAGCCCCGGCGCTGGGCCGGGGCTTTGTCGTTAAAGCTGAAGCAAATCTTAGTTTGCTGGCAGGATCACAGCGTCGATCACGTGGATCACACCGTTTGATGCTTCGATGTCAGCTGTGACAACGTTTGCGCCGTCAACCATCACGCCGCCTTCGGTCATGATTGTCACGTCGGCACCGTTTACTGTTGTTGCCATCATGCCGTTGGACAGGTCAGTGGACATCACTTTGCCTGGTACAACGTGGTAGGTCAGGATCGCGGCCAGTGCTTCTGGGTCGGCCAAAAGGGCCTCAACTGTGCCCTCTGGCAGTGCTGCAAAAGCTTCGTCTGTTGGTGCGAAGACTGTGAACGGGCCTTCACCCTTCAGTGTCTCAACCAGACCAGCGGCTTCAACAGCTGCAACCAGTGTTGTGAAGCTACCTGCCTCGATTGCAGTGTCCACGATGTCCTTTGAGTGGCCTGCCGCAAAGGCAGTTGTGGATGTCAAAGCAGCGGTTGCTGTCAGTGCGATAAATGTTCTGCGTAGCATTCGTATTCTCCTAGTTTAAGGTCATGCCTTGTCTTTGGCATTGTTCTTTTTACGAAGGAAGATTGCCTTGGATCATGGGGGAAATCTGCCGATGCCGCTTGACGAAAAGGGCGCGCCGCCTAAGCCGCTGGTATTTGCCGTTTCCAATCACAGGTGCGTGAAACTTTGTGATTGATCCGGCATATTTTTGGAACATTTCAACGATCTGGCGGCAACGTGAGACATCTTTCAATCGTTATCCCCTATATGATGTCAGGAATAGAAAAGAACGGAGATCCAAGATGGCATATCGCTGGACCAATACTTTGACGAAGGCCGACGTCACACCAAAGTCGGCTTATTTGAATCGGCGCCAAATTTTGGCGGGCACGATTGGCCTTGGTGCAATTGGCCTGGCGGGCCGTGCAGCGGCGCAAGGCGATCTGGAGCCCAACACGCTGGAAGAGATCACCAGCTACAACAACTTCTATGAGTTCGGCACCGGCAAGAACGATCCGGCCCAGAACGCGCATCAGATGGTGACCTCGCCTTGGTCGATCAAAGTGGACGGCATGGTCGACAACCCCGGTGAATATGCGCTGGGTGATTTGCTAGCCGGTCTG
>CAYZKE010000697.1:0-1724 GCA_964478505.1 uncultured Loktanella sp. | reverse complement strand
GTTAGTCCCGCCAGTATTGTGGATCACGAAGCGCGGCAGCACAGCTGACGGCTCCAGAAACTGCGCCGACAATATCGGGTCGGAACGCCTGTACCATCCACGCGTTCGCATGCTCGATCGGTATGGGATAGGGGGCCTCGAATCCAAGCACACCCGCAGGCTGAAAACCGTACCGCGGATAATAGTCAGGATGCCCCAGCACAAAGACCAGTTCGACACGGCGGTCAGCCATGCTCTCCAAGCCCGCCATGATGAGCTGCCCCCCGATCCCTTTTGACCGGACCGTCGGGTGCACCGCCAGCGGTGCGAGAATGGCGGCTGCAACCACTCGACAGGGTTGCCTGACTTCGGCGTGAGTAAAGAGAACATGACCGACAATGTCGCGGTCAATAGTGGCTACGAGGGAGAGACAGGGTGCCGCGCTTGGATCAAGCAGTAGATCGGAGATCAATTGTGCGATCACCGGTCCTTCTACGGGGCCAAAAGCTGTAAACACGAGCTCTCGAACCGCGCCCAAATCCGACTCTCGACCTTCCCGAATCCGGGCTTGTAACAAGGTTGATCTCCAAAACTTTCTGCCCGAAGGCAGCCCCGACCAGTTCCAGCCACTGACGAGCAATCAGCAGCCGGCCGCAACTATTTCTGCCTCTATTTTCGCCACACTCTCGTGCCGTACATCTGTGCCAGTCGCCAAAAAAATCACATAACCACCGATATTCTTGGCATGACCGCCAATCCGCTCCAACGCCCGGAGTGCCAGTACGATGTCCACCACATGCCCCACGCAGCGGGCGTCTTCCAGCAAAAAGGTGGAGATTCGGCGCAACGCGGCGCGGAACTCTTCATACAGATTATCGTCTTCCCTGATCACATCCAACGCCAGTTTCATATCCTGGGTTTCAAAGGCGTTCAGGGCTTTTTCCAGCATACTGTCCGCATAATCTGCCATTTTGAAGATATCCCGCAACAGCTGGACGTTGGGTGGATTCTTGTCCACGTCGAAAAAATGAATCGTCAGATTGGCTACCTTGCGAGCTTCATCGCCGACCCGTTCAAGATCGCCGATAGCTTTATGCACGACCATGACGTCGCGCAGATCTTTGGCCATCGGCTGCCGTTTGGCGATGACCCGAATGACCTCTTCATCCGCCGCCACATCCAGATCATTCATCTCCCGATCCCGGTCGATCACCTGACCTGCCGCTCTCGGGTCTTCGTCTTTCAAGGTCTGAACAGCCCGCCGCAGTTGATCACGCCCCAGAGCGCCTTGCTTAAGGACCAGCTGGCTGAGATGGGACAACTCGTCATTGAATGACTGGACGGTATGTCCTCCGGTAATTTCGTTCATGCTTCCCTCACTCATCCGCCAAAACGGCCGGTTACGTAGTCTTGTGTAGGATCAAGGCCAGGCTGGGCAAAGACCGGTTCGGTCTCACCGGCTTCAACCAGCTTTCCCAGATGGAAATCGGCCGTGCGTTGCCGGCCTGCGACAGTGTCTGCTATCAGCGGGGCGCCCGCCGTCCATTTTGAAGACGGGCAATGACGTGTTCTGGCAACTCTTGGGCATTGTCTGCTCCTGCGGATAAGCCAACTCCGCGGCGATGATACGTTTGGCCGCTCAAAGCGCATGACGGACTCCCCCTTTGTGCGCTCCAGCGGCCCGAAACAAAACCCGACCGCAGTCGCACTTGGACCGCCATAAACTGCGTGCCGCTACCGAACAC
>CAYZKE010000696.1:0-1726 GCA_964478505.1 uncultured Loktanella sp. | reverse complement strand
CTTGGCCCTCAGCCTGACCGTTGCTCCACGGAAGTTCGATGGCATTGCGCACGGCCTCGATGTCGCGGTGCAGCGTGCGGGCAAAGCGCATGATTGGTGGGATGCCAGTCTCAATGGCCAGGTCGATCCATGCGTCTAGCGGGGCGGACTGGTCGCCGCGCAAAATGCCCTGAAACCGCATGGCAAGGCTCCGCATCTTGGCAAAGCTTGGCGATCCGGCCTTCAATGCATCTACCTTTTGGGCCTGGTCTGCGGTCAATTTGCGTCGCGGCTTGATACAGAGCGCCGCTGCGACAACCGGCGAAATGGCGTGACCGGTTTGCGGGTCCCGCACAGGCGCCAGGGGCAGCGGCGTGTCGGTCGGGCCTGCTAGAACGGTTTGTTCATCCCTTCGCCATCCGGCCAGCAGACGTTGCAAATGAGACAAGCTGCCCTCATAGCCATGGCGTTGAATTTCGATCAATAATTCCTGGCCGGACCGGATACCCTGTTTCCAGAGATCGGCCAGTATGCTCTCAAAATACCACGGCGACGTGGGCTTCAATGCAGCTCGGCGGCGGTCTGGTGGCCAGTCGGAGTTCAACCACTTCGCCACACTGCGACGCGGGAAGCCGGTCCGCCGTCCAATTTCGCTACAAGACAGCCCTTGATCACGAAGCGCATGGATGTTTCGAAAAATCTCCTCACGTGATTTCCGATGAGCAAGACGCGATCGCAGCAGATGATTGGCCGTGCTGATGTTTTCGGCATCTGACAATAGCGCCCGCCCGGTGGCGCGGCCATGCATATTCATCTGCTCTTCAATGGCCTGGCGCAGGTTCTGGACGAGATGGAAACGGTCTGCGACCTGCAGGGCTTGCGGTGCACCCTGACGTGCGGCCTTCGCATATCCGCCACAACGATCCCGACTGATGACTTCAATCTCAGGGTGCTGCCGCAGCCAGCTCGCACAGCTTTCAACGCTCCGATCCGGAAGGATATCAATTACGGTCTGCCGCTCGAGATCGACGATGATGGTTCCGTAAGTCTGCGACTTGCGCCAGCTCCAATCGTCGATGCCAATGACCGTTGGCGGCGGGGCGACGCTTTCCGCACACTTCTTGAGGTGTCGCAGCACCGTGTCATTGCTGACACCGACGCCTAAACGGCGCAAGAGCCGCTCGGCAGGCCGTCCACCCGTGGCGTGCCCCAGATGACCGACAATGTCATCAGCACGCGAAGTTCGACGTGCAAATGGGCGCGCAATTGACGAGGTGTAGTCTGAAAACGTCCGCCGCGGGCACGTGGAAGCGAGACATCGCCACCTGCAGACCCAGAGTGCGATTGTTACCTTGTCGCCAAGTGCAGGTAAATCCTGTAGCCGCCTTTGCCGCCACCCGTGACGACGCCGAGAATGCAAACCACAATCTGGGCAGATGCCTCTCGGTGCCAAAACACCGGATACAAGCCACCCGCCGGAATCACGTCGCTTAACGCCTTGAACCGAAACGTCGCTCCCGGGCGACCAGTGCTTTTTTGAAATCACGACTATCCCTCCCGAATGTTCCAAGCTCAGGATAGTTGCGCCACACAAATTGAGGCAGAACCCAATTAAGGGCTACGGGACACAAGGATAGCCGCGCATCTCGGCGATCCGGTCCAGTTCGCGGGCGACGCGGTGTCCCGACAGCGAAGTGTCGACCACGGTTGCCAGGCATTCCCGGCTGAAGTCGTCGATGACGCACAG
>CAYZKE010000695.1:0-1729 GCA_964478505.1 uncultured Loktanella sp. | reverse complement strand
CGCCCCAACCGCACCCGAGGCGAACATGGCACCCAAGGCCTGTTCCGCCTGCTCACGCCCGCGCATGGCGGCGACGGTCAGGATGGGTGCCGGTACGCCTGCAAAAAGCGAGGGCAGGAAAAATGCCAAGGCGCTCAACGCGGTGATCGCGGCCATGGGATGCGCGAAGGCCTCGACAACCGGCCCTGCGAAGGTGCGCAAAAGAAGCGTGGCCCCCGCGGTGGTACAGGCGGCGGCAAGCATGATCCAACCGGACATGCGCAACGCATGCTCGGTGTCGCGTGCTGCAATTCGCCCCCCCCACCAATGGCCTACAGAAAACCCTGCAAGCACGACGGCAATAATGGATGTCCATGTGTAAAGGCTCATCCCGACATAAGGCGCAATCATGCGCCCTGCGACGATCTCAACGACGAGACTGGACGCTGAAATTCCGGCTTGCAGAAAGATCAGCAGCCAAAGCGGGAGGAGTGTAGACGTAGCATTGTTCTTCATCAAACTGACTGGATCCTCTGGTCAAGAAATCATCACTGAGCCGTCTGCGCCTCGCAAGACGAAAAGCGCTGACGGGTGCCTGCAACTGACAAATACACCGAAAAACCAAATGCACCATCACGCTTTTAGGGTGCTGCGCAGGACAGATCGATCACGATGATCCCGCTCTTGGAAGCGCGCAATATGCGGGCGTTTGGTCACTGTGAAACGACTGTGATACAAAGCTTGCTCAATAAGAACGTCGTTCCAATGAATTGAATTCGTCAATTCCCGCGCAAATTGGCGCATTGATCCCCCACATGCGGGAAGATCAAGACACCTGCCAAGGACCAAACACCCTTGCTGAAAGCCCCAAAACCAGCGAAGACTATTGCCTTAAATGCAGGAAAAATCACCGATAATGTCACAGGACCAAGAAACTCCCGCAGACCTTCCCTTGGAAGATGCGGGGCTGACAAAAGCCGAAACGACAAATGTGCCCAAAGCATCTGGTAGGTCACGACTGCTTATCATTCCGCTGCTGATGGTCACTCTGTTTTCGGGGGCCGTGCACAGGAACAGGTCGCCGTCGTCAGCGAAGGCGACGTCGTGGCCTTGGGCCGTATCATACCGCGCGGCGATGTGATCAGCGTCGCGACACCCTCTGGTGCGGGGGATGCGCGCATTGCAGAATTGCGGGTCTCAGTTGGTGATTTGGTCGACGCAGGCGATATTTTAGCCGTTCTGGATAATCTGCCCCAACTCCAGAGTGCTGTGATCTCAGCAGAGGCTGCGTTGAACGTATCTTGAAACCAAGGTCAAGTGGACCATGGAAATCATGCGTTTAGTTAGAGGACCAACTCATCAGCTCTGATTTGTTCCTTGTCCATGAAGCCATCTTGCTGAAGAAAAATTTCTTCCTCATTGTTATAGGGGAGATGGAGATTTCCGGCTACCGATTTCCATACGCCTGTTTCGGTGGTCGGATCCATATTCACCTTTGTAATTATCTCGTTAAAGCGAGAGGGATTATTCTTTTTGACAATATCGAGGGCTTCCCGCGTATAATTAAGGCACCATTGTGCTATTTTATTGGTGTACCAGTTGTTGTTGACATTGTTCTCATATTCATTTGGCCCTGTAACTCCTAATATGACAAATTTCTTTTTCTCCTGAGAGAAAGTTGCTCTCTGGCTCCAGAAACGGGCAATGGCAATCAGGACTTCAAGACCGTACTCTTCCAGGTACTTTTCAT
>CAYZKE010000694.1:0-1734 GCA_964478505.1 uncultured Loktanella sp. | reverse complement strand
TTGAGTTGCCGACGGCTAGGGCCGCTACGTCATATGTCATGCCAACAGCAAGTGGGAAGCTGAAACAGGAAATGAGGACAACGACCGCGCCTGCGCTGAGATATCTGTCATCATACAAAAAATCGACGATCCAAGGCCCAAAGAAGGCAGCAACGGCGAGTGGCACAAATATTAAAGAGGTAACCGTGACACGCAATTTCCGCAGCTTGATAAAGTTCTCTCTGGATTCCGCTGGCGGGCGATCTCGATAAACCGGGATAAGAAGCCTGTCGCTTACCGCAGCCCCCAACATCATAGCAAAGCTACCAAGGAAGAAGCCGATCACGTAGACACCAAAGACGTCGAGTGGCAGGAACTTCCCCAAAATCAGGCGGTCGCCTTGCGAGATGAGAAAACCGAACGCCGTGCTGAGGAAAATCCATTTACCAAAGTGGATCAGTTCATGCACCGCTGGCTGGTCCCAGCACAGACGGTTGCGCTCGCCTGGCAAGAATAGACTATACATACCAACGCCAATTATGGCGCCAAGTAAGCCGCCGATCACCAAGGCCCACACTGACTGCATCCAGATTGCCAGTCCCAGTATCAGGGCGAGTGAGATGACCTGATTGATCGCATCCAGAAGCGTGACCCGCCCAAGCAACAAGTGACGCTGAGCCGTCTCTTTTCGCGTTGGCGTAAAGCCCGTGACGATAAACTGTAGGGATGCCACTGCCATCATGGGAAATAAGATGTCTTCGCCATAAAAACGCGACACCGGGTATGCAAGTGCGCAGCCGAGAAGGAACAAAATGACGCCCCGGATGATCTGGATCGTAAAGGCGGTGTTGAGAAACGCCGGATCATCGCCACGCTTGCTTTGCATGATCGAAGGGCTGATCCCCATGTCCGAAAACATGTTGAGCCCTACGATCAAGATCGTAACCAGAGCCATCAAGCCAAAGGCCTCGGGAAACAGGATGCGGGTTAGGATGAGATTGGAAAGTAATCGCGTTCCCTGGGAAAACCCAAAGCCAAACAGTGTCAAAGCAGAAGATCGCATCACACGTGCGGTAAGGCTGCCGCTCTGCAGCATATCCTTCGCTTTAACGGCTAGCCCTGAGCGGATGCCCATAACTCTAATCCTTGTGTCTGCCTTGAAGGGGTGGTCATACGGCGAACGTTGCATCGTTTGCCCCAGGATCCACCTGTAAGACAAAGGTTGTACTAAATATCGAAACAGGCAGCATTGTGTCTTTTCTGGTTATCATTCGCGAAGAATGTTTTTTCTACAGTGGTTGATAGATGATAAAATAAATCTTCAATTTTTGTGGCGCCAAGAAAGGTGATTGGTGCAAGCGCGGCCAATGAATTCGTCTGTTCACCAACTTACCAATAGCCAGCCCCGACACCACGCGCCATTTTGACCTGCGCGATGACATAGACAACCAGATCAAAGCCAAAACCAACGAGAACAATCATTTTCCGCTTTAAGCTGTGTGACCAAAACCCTAAAAATCGTTTCGTAAGAAAATGGAGTGGGACATAGCCATACATTTGAGGAAGCTGATCTTGGCAAAGCTTAGTGAGCCAATTTTGATCGTTGGCGGCGTTTTCCAACAACTTCTCGGGGGCGTCTGACGCATCCATGGCCTCAAAGACTATGGCGTTCAGGGCGCTGCCTATCACAATCCGGACCTGATGCCTGATCAGGGCCAGCACACCGCGTTCGGACCGATAAACATGAAAGACACT
>CAYZKE010000693.1:0-1735 GCA_964478505.1 uncultured Loktanella sp. | reverse complement strand
GGAGGAAACGATGTACAAACGCATTCTCGTGCCGGTGGACATGGACAATGTCGACAAGCTGACCAAGGCAATCGAACTTGCCGCGCAAACCGCAAAGGCCAATGGGGCCTCGCTGATCTTTGTGGATGTGGTCGATGCCGTGCCCACCACAACGCGCATCACCGAAGGCGAAAAAATGGCGGATCGCCTTGAAGAATTCGCAGCCAATCAGGCCAAGATGCATGGGGTTGAGATCACCACACTTGTCGCTCTGCGCGGCGATCTGCATCTGAATGTCGGCACTGATATCATCAACGCCGCCAAAGACACCGATTGCGACCTGATCGTCATGGCCAGCCATGTTCCGGGCATGAAAGAGTATTTCATGTCCTCGAACGCAGGCTATGTCGCGTCTCATGCCCCGATATCGGTCTACGTCATTCGCTGAACGGGTCTTGCGCGGCGTGCAGGCCGCGTGGCGACGCGCCTTTACAGGTTCGCAAACACCAGCCACGCCGCCAGCACAGCCTCGATGGCGAAATACATCAACGCCTTGGCAAAGGGCGGTTTGTCCAGCACCAGCGACACCGCCCTGCCTGTTGCTGCCCCGGCATAGGCAAAACCCAGCATCGCGTAGGCCAGTGGCGCGCCGATGATAAGGCACGCGACGCCCGTCGCCACAAACAATCCGCCCACGGATGCGCGCATTTCCGAATAGCCCATGTTCGATCCCGCAGGTGCCAGATCCAGCGCACTGGCGGTGAATTTCGGCGCCAGAAAGCCAAACGCTCCGAAGCCGATTGTCAGAAGGGCTGCGATGATGTTGACGATGTCGATCATGATGTCCTCTTGGTCTTGACCTCAACAGCCCAACTAGCGCGGTGCTCTGCAAGATCACAAATAATGGCACAGCCGGCACTGTGTTACCTACGTCGTCTGAGACGCGAGACGCAAGGCATGGCATCGATGGAACTGGCCAGCGCACACATGAGTCAAAAGGCGCTGATCAGCACAGCCCAAGAGCTTCAAGACTCTCCAGAAATGATACTTTTATCAAATAAAAACAAAATCTTGAAAACGCCATCGCAAGTGTTGTGAAATATCTTATTCGCGCCAATTACGCCCCCTTGTACTGGCGTTACGGCAGCCCGATTTAGCCAGAGCGGGCCGGGATAATCCCGCCGCAGTTTTTCCCAGGAAGATACCGAAATGAGTCGTGTAGCAGTTGGTGCGATGGTGGCCGCTCTGTTCGCGGCACCGGCTATCGCAGCGATTTCTGACGTCGATACAGATGGCGACAACCTCGCCACCTACGCTGAAATGATCGTTGCGTACCCCGATCTCACCGAGGACGTTTTCTTCGAGTTCGATACAAGCGGTGACAGTTTTCTGAACGAAACCGAAATGTCCGCCGCGCTTGAAGCGGGCGTTCTGATCCGGGCTGAAGAATAAGGTTTCACCCGTCAAAAGGAGTTTTGACATGGCGATGAATTCGCCCCTGCCAAAGTCACCAAACTGGTGGATTTGGGGCGGTGGCGCGATTGCTACCGTCGCTGTCATTGGTGCTGCACTGTACGGGTTTGACCTGATCGGCGCAGAGACAAGCGTAGCGCCGCCAAAGCTGACAGAACCGTCCAAGTAACGGACACCCAAACCACGTTCCGCCAGCATACGCTGGCGGAACGGCATAAGCCGTCGCATCCTGCCCCGTGTCCGCCTCAGATCGGACCCAAGAACCGGTGTTACCAAACAATTG
>CAYZKE010000692.1:0-1739 GCA_964478505.1 uncultured Loktanella sp. | reverse complement strand
TTCGCCGATCCCGCAAAAAATACTGACACCCTTCTGCTGCCCGATCATGTTGTGAATCATTTCCGTGAGCAATATTGTCTTGCCCACGCCCGCTCCGCCGAACAGGCCCGCTTTACCGCCGCGTTCAAGCGGCACCAGCACGTCGATGATTTTGATTCCGGTCTCGAAAATCTCGGATTTGGTGGAACGCTGTGTCAGGGCTGGCGGGGATCGGTGGACGGTGCGCCATTGGATATCTGTCGGTACCGGTCCGTGGTCGATGGTGTTGCCGAATACGTCGAACATGCGCGAGAGAATTCCCTTGCCGACCGGGGCCTTCAGCGGCCCGCCCGTGTCCTCCACCGCCATTCCGCGTGCAAGACCTTGCGTGGGTGTCAAGGCAATCCCGCGCACATGATGCGCATCCCGCTGCGCCAGCACTTCAATGACGATCTGTTGGTCCGCTCCCGCACGCAGCACCGAGTAGATCGGCGGCAAATGTTTATCAAACCGTACATCCACGACACTGCCGCGTACCGAGACCACTGTGCCGAGATTCGCGGAATGTGCTTGATCCTTCATTCTTGTCCCCTGGTCTCTTGGCTTATTTATGACCGGATTTTTTTTGCAGTGTTCCGCTCAGCTCCGGCCCATCTTTCACGGTAGCACGGTTACCCCATATTAGCTCTGAATTTCTGAACTAACTGCTTGTTTTTCTTTGAGGGGCGAGTCCGCCGATTCCTTCCTGGCCTGTTTCGGTCGCCAACGCTCCTGCAGCGCGGGTATATTCTTGCTATGTGTGAGAATCACAACCTCGTCTCCTGCTCGGAATGTTGTTTTTTCATCGGCATGTGCAAACGTGCCGTCACGGTAAAAGCATATAACCTTGGCAGCGGCAGGCAATTTCAGTTCCTTGGCCGCGACCGCATCTTTCTCTCCTGCAACCAGAATGAAAAGCCGAGCTTCGTCTTTGATGACCGTGGAGAGTTCGATATTTTCGCCGCCGCCCACCATATCCACCAGATAACGGCTGATTGTGCGGGAGGGGATGATCGTGTCCTTGAGACCCAACTCATGGCAGATGCCCTCGAACTGGGGATCATCAATGCTTGTCACGATTCGCTTGAATCCGAGAGAACGACCGACGAGGCTGGCAATGAGGTTGGCCTGATCGCTGTCGGTCAGGCAGAACAGGAAGTCGGTCTGTTCGGGATTCACCTCGCGCAGGATGTCGGGCCGGCTGCCATCGCCTTGCAGGAAGCTACAGTCCATCTCTTCAGACAATTCGTCGATCTTGGTCTTGTCGGACTCGACGATGATGACTTCGTGGCCCTTCTTGACGAGTGCCTTAGCGGTTTCAATGCTGACTTCGCCAGCTCCAATAAACACAGTTCTCATGTTCCCTCCATTCTCCTGCCAAACCAGGTCCCAGGGTACAGCATCACAAACCATGCGATGATTTCAAGTCTCCCCATCAGCATGTCAACGCACAAAATTCCCTTGAGCAGTGCGGGCAACGTTGCACGCGTCAGCCCCACGGAAAGCCCTGCCGTTCCCGTCGCCGAAACCACTTCAAATAAGGAGTCGAGCGGGCTGTATCCCATTGCAACAAAGGGCAGCCAGGACAGCGCAACGACGGCGACGAACAGCACGATGAGCAGAAGGGCCGCTCGGATCTCGTCATCCAGCAGTCGGCGGCCTGCCAACCGGGGCTCGATGACGGCGTGTTTCGGCAGGCAGGCCCGCAGGAGGATCAACCG
>CAYZKE010000691.1:0-1745 GCA_964478505.1 uncultured Loktanella sp. | reverse complement strand
TCATGCCACCTTTTGTTCGCCCGATCAGCCTGCCACGCCCCCCTTTTTTAACCGCAGGCTGGAGGCCGTGCGGTGCGCTTTGAGATAGGTTGCGTCGATAGAGATTGTTTGATTATCAGGTGCCTCCGCAGCCAGTCCGGTCATGATCCTCGCGAACACACCCATGTCGCTCCACCGTTTCCAGCGGTTATAAAGCGTCTTAGGAGGTCCATACTCCTTGGGTGCATCACACCACCGCAACCCATTGCGATTGATGAAGATAATACCACTGAGCACGCGTCGATCATCAACGCGTGGCACACCATGGCTCTTCGGAAAATACGGCCGGAGCCGCGTCATCTGAGCTTCGCTCAGCCAGTAAAGATTGCACATTATGCCCCCAAAGCTTTGGGAACTTGAATCACGCGGGCCTGATGGTCTCAAGCGGATTAATGGGTCCAGAGCCTAGTCACCTGAATCTAAAGTTCGGCGCATTGGGTTTGTTGTGTCCGTTTGCAGAACCTTTTGACGGACGCGAGGATTTCGTCGGCGGATTTGACCCATTTGTATGGTTTTGGGTTTTCATTGTGGACGGTGATGAACGTTGTGATGTCCGCCTCAAGTTCAGCTGTGGACCGATGAACGCCGCGCTGCAGTTGCTTGCGGGTCAGCTCCGCGAACCAACGCTCAACCTGATTGATCCAACTGGCCGAGGTGGGCGTGAAGTGAACATGCCAATGTGGCCGACGGGTCAGCCATTTTTTTATCTTCGGCGTCTTATGTGTTGCATAGTTGTCCATAACGATATGTACATCCGGACCTTCCGGCATCTGCCGGTCGATCTGTTTGAGAAAGTCGAGAAATTCGACCGCGCGGTGGCGTTTGTAGCATTTGCCGATCACTGCCCCGGTGGCGACATCCAGCGCAGCAAACAGCGAGGTCGTGCCGTGGCGGATGTATGTATGCGTGCGCCGTTCCGCGACACCGGGGGCCATGGGCAGGACGGGTTGTTCGCGATCAAGGGCTTGGATTTGTGATTTTTCGTCTACACACAGGATGATAGCCCGGTTCGGCGGGGACAGGTACAGCCCAACGATATCCTGCACCTTGTCCACGAAAAGGGGATCCGTTGAGAGCTTGAATGTCTCGCTGCGATGTGGCTGCAGGCCAAATGCAGCCCATATCCGCCTGATCGTGGTGTGCGACAGTCCCGTTTCAGCCGCCATTGAACGGATCGACCAATGGGTGGCATCCTTGGGCGTCGTTTGCAACGTGCGCTCGATGACTTCGGCCACTTGTTCATCCGATACCGTACGCGGGCGACCGGGGCGGTATTCGTCGGTGAGCCCTTCAATCCGATCCTTCACAAAACGCCGCCGCCACTTGCCGACCGTGTGCTCATGTACCCCCAACTGGGCGGCCACTTCCTTGCTGGGAAACCCGTCGGCACATAGCAGGATCATCCGGCAACGATCTGACAGTGAACGTGGCGCTTTGTGCCGCCGTACCTGACTTTTAAGAAAATGGCGCTCGTCTTCATCAAGCACCACAGCATCCGCCACTCGTCCAACCATCGCATCATCTCCCGATATCCAGATCAGTCAATGATACGAATTACAGTTCCAGGTGACTAGGCTCCAGACTCATTGATTTATAACCAGAACAAGATGGTTGCTGCGAGGGCGATTGCAGACAGGAATACCTTTGGGCATCGGTCGTATCTGGTTGCGATCCGTCGCCAGTCTTTCAGGCGACCGAGCATGATC
>CAYZKE010000690.1:0-1746 GCA_964478505.1 uncultured Loktanella sp. | reverse complement strand
GGCCCAATGACATATCGCCCTTGCCGCCAAGGCCCACCCTTTCCAGCAGTTGGTCCGCATGCTCGCTGGCGTCATGCCCCCACCGGCGATGGTGGCCAAAGACCGCGCCGACAATCACATTGTCACGCACATTCATTGACGGCAGCAACCGTACGAGCTGGAACGTCCTGCTCACGCCTTTGCGGTTGATTGTCTGTGCTGGCAGACCGGAAATCCGGCTTCCCCAAAGAGAGATGTTGCCAGCTGTCAGAGGCAGCGCACCTGACACAAGGTTCAGGGTTGTCGATTTGCCTGAACCATTTGGCCCAAGCAGTCCGACGACTTCGTGCTCGGCCACGTCAAAGTCCATGGCGTTGACAGCAACAAGACCGCCAAAGCGTTTGGTGACACCACGAAGGGATAGGACATGGTTTGTCATGCTACGTCACCTCATTCGCTTTGACACGGTTCAAGACCTTATCGAGCAGACCAACAAAACCGTTGGGCAGCAGATAGACGATCACAAGAAATGCGATACCGATGACCAAAGTCGTTTGATTGGGGAAGTTGGAGGAAACGGTTTCCAGCAGGAATGTGAACGGGATCACCCCGACCAATGGCCCCCAAAGCCGCGACGCCCCCCCGAGCAGCGCCATAATGACCACCTGAAATGACAGAATGGGCGCAAAGGCGAGGGACGGTTCGATATAGACATAGCGTGGCGCAAGGATGGCACCTGTCATGGCCGCCACGGCACCGGGCACCATGAACAAAAGGATTTTTGCGCGTGCCGTATTGATGCCGGAATGCGCGGCAACGGTCTCGTCGTCGCCAATAATGCGCAACGCAAAACCAAGACGCGAGCGCCCGATCAGCCAGCCCGTCAGAAAGACAGCCGCAGCAAGCCCCAAGAGCCACCAATAGATGCCGGCCTCATCCAGATCGGTCAGAACATAGAGCCCCTTCTGGCCGGTGTTGTTCTGCACCCAAGTGATGACCTGCCGGACGAGTTCCGCCAATCCAAGCGTAAAGATCACGAAGTACACGCCGGACAAGCGCAAGGTCGCAAGACCAACGAGAGCAGCGAGCACTGCACCAATCAGGCCGGCCAGACCGACCAGCGCCCAGAAGGGCAGCGTATCAATGCCGAGGCCCGTGACATAAGTGCCCACCCCGAAGAATGCCGCAGTTGCCAGACTGATATAATGTGTCGGCCCCGAAAAGAGCGCCCATGACGTGGCAAGCGTTGTAAACATCGCGATCGTCACGCCAAGCCCCAGCCAATAGCCACTATCGCCAAAAGGCAGCAAGGCGCAGACACCAAAGGCAAGTGCTGCCAGGATCAGGTTGCGGATATCTGTTCCGGTAAAGCTCATGTCGGTTTCTTTCCGAAAAGGCCCTGCGGACGGAACAGCAGGATGGCCAGAAACATCACATAGGCAGCCGCAAGCGTGAGACCGGGATCAAGCAGGCTGGCGACAACAGTTTCAAGAATGCCCAACAGCAAGGCGGCCACAATTGTGCCGCGCACATCGCCGACGCCCCCCATGATCACGATGATCAGTGCCTTCAGGGTGAAGACAACCCCTGTGGATGCATCAAGCGTCAAATAGGTCGAGATCAGCGCACCACCCACGGCCGTCACCGCCCCGCCAAGTGCAAAGGCCAGAGCAGACAGTGTCTTTACATCAATCCCGACCAATCGCGCAGAGGCCGGGGCCGTCGCAATCGCGCGGATCGACAAGCCTGCCCGCGACCGGTTCAACC
>CAYZKE010000689.1:720-1748 GCA_964478505.1 uncultured Loktanella sp. | reverse complement strand
CAACTTCAAAGGTCTTGCCCGCGAAATCGACCAGGTATCGGGTCTTGTCGATCACACCGGGTTCGCAGATGGCCAATAACTCCTCGGCCTCTGCAATCGGAATTTCGCGCTCCCATTCATAGCGGCTGGCACCCGAAGCGCTGCCAATGCCTTTGATGGTGAGGAACCCCTGATCACCCTTGACCCGGACCCGGACGGTGCGTTCCGGCACCGAAGACAGGTAGCCTTGAATGATCCTGGTCTGACGGGACACGTGTGGCTTGAAGTCGCCACTGACGAGAAACTTGCGTTCGATTTCCTGAGCCATTGGTTGAATCTCCAGTTACAGGATCAATTGGCCAGTGGTTTGTCGATCATGCCGATAACGCGCTTGATGGCCTGCAGATAGTTGATATTCTCAACGCCTTCAAGACCAACATCAGCCAACGTCTTTTGAATGTCGCCCAGTTCCGTGGACTCCGAATTGATGGTCGCAACACGGGCCCCGTTGATCAGCACATAGCCGTATTCGCAAAGTGTGTCGTTGACCATGTAGCCAAAGCGCTGCTTGTGCACGGAGACCGCCTGTAATTCCGGGTGCGCGCGAACCAGGCCCAGAAACTCTTCGAGCGTGAACTGCTCTTGTTCAGGAAGTTCCATTCCTACCTGGAAGGCCGGAATAACCTCTTCGATCAAGGTTTCACGACGAATTGGAAATTCGCCTTTCATCAGCGGATTCCATTGCTCCAAACCATCGACCGTCTGAACGTAGGTCTTTATGTCCATCTTGCCGTTGCGGATTTTCGTGTTGTTGACGTCGTTGGTCTGCGACAGGATGTAAGTCTCGTCTGAATGGCGTTCCCAGACCGGTTCCGGCACCGGCACCGAGAGGCGAGCCATGCGGTGGTGGGCAGCATCAAACTGCTGACCGAAGCTGCGAAATTCAAAGCGAGGCTTGGATTGTTCACCTATCTTGAGCGATGAGTTCATGAGCGGAAGGCTTTATATGAAGGTTTTGTGACAGTATACGCCTCTTCCCCATTAAAAAC
>CAYZKE010000689.1:0-710 GCA_964478505.1 uncultured Loktanella sp. | reverse complement strand
CGGCACTCGGCGCCTCCAGCAGGTCGACATGCACCGCCACGCCCGCCTCGCGCAGGCGACTTGTCACGCGCTCGATCCGGCTGCGTATGGCCGCATCGCTGATAAACGCATTGTGAAGGGGGAACCAGCCGTTGGCCCACAGATCCACCTCGCCCCGGGCCAGGGCCCGGTAAAATTCGTGGGTGTCGTAGGTTCGGGGGCCGGCCACCCGGTAACCGATTCGCTCCAGCAAAAGCTTGAAAATCTCGGCCTGAAACCAGCCCGTGTCCCAGGTGGCCCGGGCCATGGCGACGGTTTCCGGAGCCGCCGCCGGCTCTTGGGCCGGCGTTTTCTGGTTCATGCGGGTGAAAATAATTCAGCGCGGAACCGGCTCGGCAAACTGTCCCATCCAGCGCTGGACTTCGTTATACCAATAAACAGAATTGTTCGGCTTGAGAATCCAGTGGTTTTCGTCCGGGTAGTAAATCAGGCGCGATTCGATGCCTTTGGCTTGCAAAGTCCGGAACAGCTCGAAGGCCTGACCGACCGGGACACGGTAGTCTAGCTGGCCGTGAATGATCAGCGCCGGAGTGTCGAAATTCTCCGCAAAGTAGTGCGGCGAAATGTCGCGATAGATCTGCGGGTTTTCCCAGAAGTCTCCGAACCGGGTCGAGTGGACCGCAAAGTCAGCCGCCATCTGCGAGTACATGTTGTAGACCGGGGCATGGATC
>CAYZKE010000688.1:0-1752 GCA_964478505.1 uncultured Loktanella sp. | reverse complement strand
ACGGGGCAGCACATCAAACGACGGGAATTCCTCGATCGGTATTTTCTTTGAGCGCGATTACTGAAGACAGTCCACGAAGCGATCCGTCATGTCGCGGATGAGAGCCGGATAGAATCCGGCCCCGATTTCCAGATTGGCGCCCAGCGGATCGAGTTGCGCCATCTTGGCGTTGGTGCCTTCAATCACGGTTTGCACCAGACCATCGCTGAACTGTGGTTCCGAGAAAACACAGACAACACCCTCTTCGCGGATTTCAGTCTGGATCTCTGCCACATGTGACGGGCTGGGCGGGACTGCATCGCTGAACGACAGGGCACCGGCGGCCTGCAGGCCGAACTGAGATTCAAAATACTGGTAGGCGTCGTGAAAGACGACGAAGGGCTGGTCGATGACTGCGCTGAGACGGGCCGTGGCAGTATCGATTTCGGCTTGAACTGTGACCTTTGCAGCGGCGGCATTGGCCATGTATTTTTCGGCGTTTGCAGGATCGATCTCTGACAGGGTGTCCGCGATGTGGGTCAGCCAGATCTGCGCGTTCGACGGGCTGAGCCATGCGTGCGGATCGGTGCCAGAATGGTCGTGCGCGTCATGGTTATCGTCGTGCGCATCGTCAGCTTTTGCATCATGGTCATGGTCATGGTCGTGCCCGTGGTCGTCATGCGCATGGTCATCGTGACTTTCGCCATGGGTGCCGAACGCGTCCGTATCGCGGAAACCGAGGGCTTGGGTGCCCGCCACATCCAAGAGTGCGATGTGACGCGCGTTGGGGGACAGGGTCTCGATGGGATCGTTGAGCCATGGCGACAACTCTGCTCCGATCCAGAAAACGACGTCTGCGCCCTGCAATGCTGCGGCAACCGAGGGGCGCATGGCATTGGTGTGTGGGCTTGCTGCCGGTTCGATCATCAAGCTTGGCTCGGCAACACCCTCTGTCACCATCGATACAAGGCCGTGAACGGGCGCAATATCAGTGACAATACTGGGGGCTTCTGCATACGCTATCTGGGCTACTGTGGTGAGCAAGAGCGCGAGGGGTGTCTGGCGAAGCATCATGGACCATCCTGTTCGAATCGATAAAACTGGCATTCTGCGTTCTGATATGTAATATCATAACACTCGCGTCAAACGGAGAGTTGCATGGCACAGTTCGGTTTTGAGGATCATGATCATTCGGCGTGCATTCAGCAGGCTGTCACGGATGTTGAATCACAATGTGCCAAGCATCGCCTGCAGCTGACGCCGGTGCGGCGGCGGGTTCTGGAAATTCTGCTGCAAGAGCACCGCGCGATTGGCGCGTACGAGATTTTGGATGTGCTGCGGACCGAGGGTCTTGGGTCTCAGCCACCTGTGGCGTACCGGGCACTGGATTTTCTTGTGACGCATGGCTTTGCGCATAAGATCGAAAAGCTGAACGCATTTGTCGCCTGCGCGCATCCGGGGGAAAAGCACGCGCCCGCCTTTCTGATTTGCCGCGATTGCAACGGGGTTGCCGAAGCCGAAGGAACCGCCGTTGCGTTGAATGAAAGCGCAAGACAATCCGGTTTTGCAATTGAGCACACAGTGATCGAGTTTGAGGGCCTTTGCCCGAAATGCCAGCACGAGGTCCCTGCATGAGCCTGATTGATGCCCATGGTCTGTCGGTCCGGCTGGGTGGGACAACGGTGTTGTCCAATGTGACGTTGTCGATTGCAGAGCGCGAGATCGTCACCATTGTCGGGCCGAACGGATCTGGCAAATCGACATTGCTCAAAG
>CAYZKE010000687.1:0-1755 GCA_964478505.1 uncultured Loktanella sp. | reverse complement strand
CCAGGCGATCCAACCGCCAAACGACCAGCTGGACACCTGCAAAAACTCGATGATTTGAGCGGAGCTGCCACTGTTGAGCACGAATGGGCGAACGATTTGGTCGGATCGAAGTGATCCGAGCCAGGTTTTGATGTTTTCGGTCAGACTCATCCCTTGGCATTGCGACGTTCATGGAAGATCAGCCGGTCGAAGTTGTATGCGAGGTTGGCCAAGGTCAGTTTCGCCTCGGCCCGGGCGAGGCCGATTGTGCGGATGAGTAGTCCGTAGCGGTTCTTCTGATGCGCGAAGACGTGCTCGACAGCGGCGCGGACCGATGATTTCTTCGCGTTTGCCTGCGCAGTCGCCTTCGACATTGGCTTGCCCGTCGGTTTGCGCCGGTGGATGCGGCTGGTGAGCATGCGCTTTGCCAGCCATTTCTCGTTGCTCTGGGATCGATACGCGCTGTCCGCCCAAACCTCCGAGCCGGTGTTGTCGGTGCTGATGACGTTCTTCAGTTGCCGCCCATCTGCGCCGGATGCCGACGTCACCGTTGCTTCCCTGATGAAACCGAAGCGGCGGTCTATGCTGATATGGCTCTTGTAGCCGAACACCGGTACCGCGATCATCGGCAGGGGCGTGCCGTCGGGGCGATAGCGCACCTTGCCACCAATCTTCAGCGTCCAGCGTGCATGCGTGTCCTTTTGCCTGGCCTTGTTCGGCTCATCGGGCCAGATTTCTTCCGCAGTCTTGCCCGCCTTGATCGCCGCCTTTTCGTCCTCGGTATTGCGCTGTTTCGGGGCTGGGACCAGGCTCGCATCGACGATCTGGCCGGACATTGGGATGTATCCCTTCTTGTGCAGTTGCCAGTCGAAGGCCTTCATCACGCGCTTCAACGTGCCCGTCTCGGTCAAACGGTTGCGGAAGTGGCGGATCGTATTTTCATCGGGCGTCGGCGCGCCCAGATCAAAGCCCAGGAACCGCATCCACGACAGGCGGTCACGGATCATGAACTCCATTCGTGCATCGCTCAGATTATGTTGGGCCTGCAGGATCAGAGCCTTGAACATCGACACTGGGTCGAACGCAGGGCGGCCGCCCTTGGAGCCATCACCGTATCCAAGACCCTCGACCAACCAGCCGCGGAAGTACTCGAAGTCAACCGTCGCATCGAGCACCTCGAGCGGATCGCCGTCCTTGCTCAAGCGTTCAAGATGATCGGAAAGACTGAAAAGACTGCTGAGATTCATGAGCGCACCTCCGTGACGTCAATGAATCACAATCCGATCAGAGCCGGTAGGTTTTTGTGGGTGTCCAGCTCGCTTTGGAGATTTGGATCTGATCCTGCGCACACCATACCGGCCAGCGGCAAGCCGCACAAACAGGCCTGACAGAAGCGCGCTCTCGATCACTCCCAAGCCGGTCAAAATCCTCTTGCGCTACGGGCGGCAACCACAGAAGGCGTCCAGGTCATTCTACAGTCCGTCAACGTCGAAAAATGGGGAAAGCACCTTCAAACTGGCATCACCTAATCACTTTAACTCTGTGACACTTTAAAGACACTTTAACAGTGTTAAGACTTATGATTGGCTTATCACTGTGACAAGAAGCATTATAATTGGGCAAGCCTGCAGGGATGGCGTCTCCTAAGCAATCTGTGTTCATGTCCATGCAGTGATGTTAGAAGGTCCACAAGATTTGTCTGCCTGTCAACGGTCACTTGCCCTTTCCAACTTCGATTCTGTGAGGCGAACACGAAAATCACTAGCTAATGGCACG
>CAYZKE010000686.1:0-1764 GCA_964478505.1 uncultured Loktanella sp. | reverse complement strand
CACGCAAGTGCCTCTGCTATCCGGCCGGCTAGCATCGCGGCGACATCTGCTTTTGTCATGCGTGGAAAGTTTTCCGCCCCTGTGTCGTTGATCAGCGTCACCGCATTTTCCGACCCACCCATGATGCCGGTCTCGGGCGATACATCGTTAGCGACGATCCAGTCACAGCCTTTGCGCAAACGTTTCGCTGAGGCATTGGCGATCACATCATCGGTTTCCGCGGCAAAGCCCACCACCAGTCGGGGCCGCCCCTCAGTCATTTGCGAGACCGTCGCCAGAATGTCGGGATTTTCCGCAAATTCGAGGCGCGGCAGACCGGCCCCGTCTTTCTTGATCTTACTGTTGCCTGCATTCGCCACATGCCAATCCGCAACGGCGGCGGCAAAAACAGCAGCGTCAGCAGTGCCGGCCGCTGTCACCGCCGCCAGCATCTCTTTCGCCGTCTGCACCTTGACTGTATTGACCCCCATCGGCGGCGGTACATCCGCAGGCCCCGTCACAAAGGTCACATTCGCGCCCAGCGCCGCAAGAGCGGAAGCAATTGCCGTGCCTTGCGCACCGGACGACCGGTTCGCGATATAGCGCACCGGATCAATCGGCTCATGGGTCGGGCCCGAGGTGACAATGATATGCTTGCCCTTCAACGGGCCATCGGCAAGTGCCGCGCCAATGGCCGCAACAATCTCGGGTACTTCGGCCATGCGCCCCGGTCCATATTCACCGCAGGCCATGTCGCCCTCATTTGGGCCAACGACCAGTATACCATCATCTTGCAAGGTCGCCAGATTGCGCTGGGTCGCCGGATGCGTCCACATGCGGACATTCATTGATGGCGCGATCAGGACGCGTTTATCGGTCGCCAAAAGCAAGGTTGAGGCCAGATCAGTCGCCAAACCGCCCGCCATTTTGGCCATCAAGTCAGCCGTGGCAGGGGCCACCACAATCAGGTCGGCGGCCCGCGACAATTCAATGTGGCCCATCTCGGCCTCATCGGTCAGATTGAAAAGGTCCTGATAGACTTTCGAAGCGGATAGCGCCGACAGGCTCAGCGGTGTCACAAACTCTGCCCCTGCTTTGGTCAGAACAGGCGTCACCTGCGCGCCACGTTCGCGCAATCGGCGCACAAGGTCCAACGATTTGAAGGCGGCGATGCCGCCGCCAACAATTAACAGGATATGCTTGTTTGCCAGCATCAAAGCGCTCCGATCAGGGTCGTCCGACACTAGGTCAAATCAGACCGGAAACACAATGTCCGCGATCAGGCAAAAAATGCGTGAACCTCTGAACTTTGCGACTCAAGGCTCTTGCGCATCTTGCCAAATGCAGCCGCCTCAAGCTGACGCACACGCTCTTTCGACAGCCCGAGCTCGGTTCCGAGACTTTCAAGCGTGCGCGGCTCATCGCGCAACTTCCGCTCGCGCACGATGAACTGTTCACGGTCATTCAAGCCGGACAGAGCGGTCAGCAACCACTGGCGCAGGGTCTCGTTGTCATGCGTGTTCTCAACCTTCTCGGCAGCCTGCATGCCATCGTCCTCAAGCGCATCAATCCACTCGCGCCCTTCGTCATCAACAGATTGCGTGGCGTTTAGTGAAAAATCTGAGCCGGACAGGCGTCCTTCCATCATTTCGACGTCATGCAATGGCACGCCCACCTCGATCGCAATCAATTCGCGCATTTCGTGGCGGTCCAGCTCGCGGCCCTCGGCTGCCGCTTCACGCTCAAGCCGTGCCTGCACGCGGCGCATGTTGAAAAACAGCGACT
>CAYZKE010000685.1:850-1766 GCA_964478505.1 uncultured Loktanella sp. | reverse complement strand
ATCGACACATCGAATTCGCGCGCTTCGGAACGGTCGACCGCGAGCCAGTCGACAAATTCTGGATCGACCGGGCCGCCCAGGCGATCAAGCAGCGCCTCCCATGCCGCGATGCCGCAAACTTTTTCGCCGTCGTCGGTCAACAGCATCGCGATTGTCGCGTATGGGGCCGACTATGAGGCGGATGTGTCAGTGGATCGGATCGAGGTGTATTGAACGCCGGTTTCCAGCGATTGACCAAAAAAAGACCCGGGCAAAAGCCCGGGCCAAGTCCAACAGGGAGGTGCATATGATGACCCGCATATGCGACGGGAACTCTTACGACATTGTTTAAAGGTGTAGCGCGCGTGTCTCTTTGATCCATATCAACATGATACGAACGTCCTACGATACTAGCCGATATCCGCCGCTTTCGGTCACAAGCAACCGCGCGTTCGAGGGGTCTGGTTCGATCTTTTGGCGCAGGCGGTAGATGTGTGTTTCAAGCGTATGTGTCGTGACACCCGCGTTATAGCCCCAAACCTCGTGCAGAAGCGTGTCGCGCGCCACAACGCCATCTTCGGACCGGTAAAGAAACTTCAGGATATTCGTCTGTTTTTCGGTCAGGCGGATCTTCTTTTCGTCCTCGGTCACCAGCATCTTCTGCGCCGGCTTGAACGTATACGGCCCAAGCTGGAAGATCGCGTCTTCGGACTGTTCGTGCTGGCGCAACTGCGCCCGGATCCGCGCCAGAAGCACCGGAAACTTGAACGGCTTGGTGACATAGTCGTTGGCCCCTGCGTCGAGCCCGAGGATCGTGTCGCTGTCGCTGTCATGGCCGGTCAACATGAGAACAGGCGCTTTGACGCCCTGCTTGCGCATCAGGCGGCAGAGTTCACGACCGTCCGTGTCGGGCAGGCCGACGTCGAGAATGACCAGA
>CAYZKE010000685.1:0-840 GCA_964478505.1 uncultured Loktanella sp. | reverse complement strand
GGCAGAAGTGCCGCAATCAGCCTCAAAGACTTCGAAGTCCTCGGTCATCACCAATTGTTCTGCAAGTGCTTCGCGCAGGTCGTCATCATCGTCGACGAGAAGGATGTTCTTGAGCTGTGCCATTGTCGCGTGTCTCCGTTGGTTGAATGACACATGGTCAACCCGTTGCGCGGCGGCAAGAATTGCTGCAAGTGTTTCACGGCCTCGTGTATGCAAGAGGCGTTTGTTTCATTAATCGGGGCCATTTGTTGCAGAATGCCCCCAAGGATTTCAACGTTCCCATGACGCTTGCCCCTGACATCACCGATCTTCTGGCCCGTGCACGGGCTGATTTGCGCATGGGTGTGCCGGTTGTTCTGGGCTCAGAGGTCGGAATTTTGGTGCTTTCAGCTGAAACGCTTGACCCAGAACGGTTGTCGGATGTGATGGCCTTGAGCCTATGATGGCGATGTTGCGCGGGTCGCATTGCCTGCGGACGCCACATTGCGCTGGGTGCAGGCGGTGGCAGATCCGGCGGATGACTTGGCGCATCCGATGAAAGGTCCGCTTGTCACGCGTCGCGATGGGGATGCTGACCTGCACCGCTTGGCTGTCACGCTTGCCAAATCCGCGCGCCTTTTGCCTGCTGTGGTGACGGTTGCGGTGGACGATGCCACTTTGTTCGCCAATGAACACGGCTTGACCCGGCTGGAACCTGAACAGGCCAAACCCCAACTTGACGCATCCTTGGTGTTCGATGAGGTGGTCTCTGCCCGTGTGCCCCTGCGTGCGGCGCAAAACGCGCGATTGCACGTGTTCCGACCCGAGGATGGGTCGGAAGAGCATTATGCGATCGAGATC
>CAYZKE010000684.1:0-1767 GCA_964478505.1 uncultured Loktanella sp. | reverse complement strand
CATAATATCGGTGCGGCCAAGGGGGAGTTGTTTCATGACTGTTCGCCTTGTTCTTCGTTTCGCGCCGCACCCTAAAGCCCCGACCGGCAAGAGCAAGGGTAGAAGCATAGACACTTCCCTCAATCTTTTTCATACTCGAAGCATGTTCAAACGAGGCGCACCTGAGGACGTACACAGCAGGCTGAACCGCGAAATGTGGAGGATGCGTCTTGGGGGCTGGAAGGGCCTGCTGGGACCAGCGCTGATCATGCTGGTTGTATCCTATGTTTTCATACGGATTCCGGTTGCCACCACGTTCAAGACTGCAGAAGTGACCGGCACCGTGGCGCATATGACCGAGGATCACCCACGGTTGCAAATTGGCATAATATTGGACGGGCAACACAGGTCTGCAACCACGCGCGCCATGTTGCTTCATCCTGCAAAAGCAGAGATCGTGTGTATTAGAGAAACGACATACTGGCCCTTTGGTCAGGTAATGTTGAGCCTGACTGATGATCGTTTCTGCGAATAAGCAAACGCGACATAGACTGTCGATTATGGCCTAGCCCCGTGGGGGCCGTACCGTCATAGGTCAATCCATGCGGATGTTTATTTCCTTTGCGGCTTTGTTTTTTTCGGTGGTGCTTTTGCAGCTGTCTTCGGGCGGCGTGGGGCCACTGGATGCACTGACGGGGATCGAGCTTGGCTTTTCGCAGGCCGAGGTCGGCTTTCTCGGGTCGGCACATTTTGTGGGGTTTTTCATCGGCTGCTGGTGGGCACCGCGCCTGATGGGCAGCGTGGGGCACAGCCGCGCCTTTGCGACCTTCACCGCGATGGGCGCGATCGGGCTGGCCGCGCATGTGATCGTGGCCGACCCTTATTTCTGGGCACTCTTCCGCATCGGATCGGGCATCTGCGTCGCGGGCTGCTATACGATCATCGAGGCGTGGTTGCAGGCCAAGGTCAACAACGAAACCCGCGGCCGCGCGATTGCGAGCTACCGTGTGGCCGATACGGGGGCGTCGTTTGTGGCGCAGTTCATGATCGGCGCGCTGGCCGATGTCGAGACCTATATCGCCTACAACATCCTGACGATCCTGTGCTGTGCATCCCTGCTGCCCTTGGCGCTGACACGTCTTGCACAGCCTGAAACGCCCCGGGCCACGCGCCTGCGCCCGTCCCTTGCTTGGGCCTGTTCGCCTTTGGGCGTGGCGGCAGTTCTGGTGGCGGCCCTGTCCAGTGCGTCCTTCCGCATGGTCGGGCCTCTTTACGGGCAGCAAGTGGGCCTCAACCCCAATCAGATCGGGTCCTTTCTGGCGGCCTTCGTCGCAGGCGGGGCGATTGCGCAATATCCAGTGGGCTGGCTCGCTGATAAATTTGATCGCCGCTGGGTCATGATCTGGCTTTCGGTGGCTGCTGTTATCGCCTGCGCCTTTACTGTCACCACGGCAGGCCAGGGCACCGCCATTATCATGACCGCCGCCTTTCTGTTTGGCTTGACAACCTTTCCGATCTATTCGGTGGCCACGGCACACGCCCATGACTTTGCAAACGCGGATCAACGGGTCGAGCTTTCGGCGGCGCTCATGTTCTTTTATGCCGTGGGGGCCATTGCCGCCCCCTATACGACGTCAGTCCTGATCGGGCTTTATGGCCCGGGTACGCTTTTTTACTTTATCTCCGCCGGGCACATCCTGTTGATCGTCTTCGGTCTGACCCGGATGCGCGTGCGCCGCGCGCCAAAGCAACGCACCCGCTATGTCTATGCCCCGCGCACCAGTTTCG
>CAYZKE010000683.1:0-1777 GCA_964478505.1 uncultured Loktanella sp. | reverse complement strand
TCAGGGCCGATCACCCGCGTTTGTACGCCACTCATGTCGTCATTCCTTTGGCAAGCCACAGACCCAGCCCGCAGGCCATCAAGGACAGAACCACCGAGCCCGCGATATAGGCACCTGCGGCGGTGAAACGTCCCTCTTCAAACAGACGCAATGCGTCCAAAGTAAAGGCCGAGAAGGTGGTGAAGCCACCCAAGAGCCCCGTCATCACAAACGGCAGCCAATGCTGCAAACCGCGATCCGCCAGATGCACCCAGATCATGCCAATGGCAAAGGACCCGATTACATTGACCGTCAGCGTGCCCAATGGAAACGCCACGGTCAAACCGACCACATAGCGCAGCACAGAGCCGATCGCCCCACCGAGGGCCACAGAGATTACAGGTGTCATCATGCCGCCCCCATGGGCCTTTGTGCCAGCCTTGTCAATTCTTGCTCCGTTTGGCGCGCAGGCCCGCAAAGAAATCAACGCGTTTTTTCAATTCACGCTCGAACCCGCGATCCACGGGGATGTAATAGACGCCGCGCTTCATGGTTTCGGGGAAATAGTTCTGGCCACTAAACCCGTCCTCGGCATCATGGTCATAGGCATAGCCCGCACCAAAACCCTGTTCCGTCATCAAGGTCGTCGGCGCGTTCAGGATATGGGCGGGCGGCGGCTCTGATCCGGTTTGTTTGGCGGCCGCGACAGCACCCTTGTAGGCCACATAGGTTGCATTGGATTTGGGCGCGAGCGCCAGATAAGTGACTGCCTGCGCCAGCGCCAACTCGCCCTCGGGCGATCCGAGGCGCTCGTAGGTTTCCCATGATTGCAGACACACCGCTTGCGCCTGTGGGTCAGCAAGGCCGATATCCTCAACCGCCATGCGCGTGATGCGCCGCGCAAGAAAGCGTGGGTCCTCGCCGCCTGCCAGCATACGGGCGAACCAGTAAAGCGCTGCGTCCGGATCAGAGCCGCGCACGGATTTATGCAAGGCACTGATCAGATTATAATGTTCGTCACCGGACTTGTCGTATTTGGCGGCACGCTTCATCAGACGTTTCGTCAGATCATCACGGCCCAGCTTGGCGTCGGTTTTCCATGCGCTCACCTGCTCGATCAGGTTCAGCAACGCACGACCATCACCATCAGCCATGTTCAAAAGCGCCTCACGGGCGTGGCCATCAAGCGGCAAAGCGCGGCCGAGTTCCTTTTCGGCGCGCTGCGCGAGCAGTTCGAGGTCCTTCAGATCAAGACGCGTGAGAATGAACACCTGGCTTCGGCTAAGCACAGCGGCGTTCAACTCAAAACTCGGGTTTTCGGTCGTGGCACCCACCAACAGGATCGTGCCGTCCTCCATATAAGGCAAAAACCCGTCCTGCTGCGCTTTGTTAAAGCGATGGATTTCATCGACGAACAGCAGAGTGCCCTTGCCGTTCTGGCGGCGCATCTTGGCAGCCTCGAACACCTTGCGCAGTTCCGGCACGCCGGTGAATATCGCACTGATCTGGACGAAGTGCAGGTCGGTCTCGGCCGCCAGCAAGCGGGCGATCGTCGTTTTACCAACACCGGGTGGTCCCCAGAAAATCAGCGAAGACAGCGACCCAGAGGCAAGCATTGTGCCCAGTGGGGCGTCAGGGCCAAGGACCTGCTGCTGGCCAATGACCTCGGACAGGTTTTTGGGCCGCAAACGATCCGCCAGCGGGCGCGGGCCTGCGGGGGTATTGCTGAGGGTGCTGTCAAAAAGATCGGCCATGGCAGAAACATAAGCTTTGTTCAAAAAAGCGAAAGCCCCGCCAG
>CAYZKE010000682.1:0-1778 GCA_964478505.1 uncultured Loktanella sp. | reverse complement strand
ATACGCATCGCCGTCAATGATGGCCCCGGAAAGGGGATCTACGGCCACAGCACCGAAGGGCTGGAAGCCCCGGCCATCACCGAATTATCCGATGCGCCCGGGATGCAAAATGCAGCCGTCGGGCCAAACCGTGGCAGCATCTCTGAACCTGATCTGAAGGCGCTCGCAGCTGCGGCTTTTGCCGAAGACATTGTCGCCTATCTTGAGAGTGCGCGCGATCATGGCGAATTCGAGCGCCTCGTTCTTGTGGCCTCTCCCGCCATGCTCGGGATCCTGCGCAAAACGCTGTCTCCGGCGCTCAAATCTGCATTGCGCGCAGAGGTGCCCAAAGACCTGACGCATATTCCGCTGAATGAGCTGCCGGACCACCTGAGTGACATCATGCTGGTCTAGGCATGCAATCACGACTGCCCCGCAAAATCGCCGTTGATACATATCAATGCCGGCCTGATGGTTGCGGGTTAGGATCGTGCTGAGTGAACAGAAGGGAAAAGACTATGTCCAAGCCAAAGAATGAGACTGACGCCGACAATGGCCCTTTCGCCATTGGGAAAGCCCTGATGAAACAATTCGAGGATTCGGGCTTTGATCCCATGGGATTGATGCACACCGGATGGTTTGAAAAAGTTGCGGATATCAACAACGAGATCGCGAATTTTGTCGCAGACCGGATCCGCGAAGATGCCAAAACCCAGAGCGAGCTTCTGAAGTGCAAGTCTGCCGAAGAATTGCAAAAAGTGCAGATGACGTTTCTGGAAAAAACCTATGCCCAATACACCCTCGAGACAGGCAAGCTGGTCAAGATGGGCATGGATATGATGCCCACCACCGAGGGCCAAACCAAGCACACCCCCGTTTAGACGATATTCGTAGCCAGCAGTTCGAAAAAGACCCCGTTCAGTCTGACTGAACGGGGTCTTTTCTTTTTAGTAATCAAGGCAGCGCGAGAGACGGCGTTGGAAAGCCGTATCCTCGGTTAGAGCATGTTCAACGGCACCTTGAGCATCTCGTTACCATCTTCATCTCTCGGTACTTCGCCTGCGCGCATGTTCACCTGCAGCGACGGGATAATCAGCTTGGGCATACCCAAGGTCGCATCACGTTCTGTACGGAACTTGATAAACTCATCGCGCGTCTTGCCGTGACCCACATGGATATTATGGGCTTTTTCTTCGGCCACAGTGGTTTCCCACTTAATATCGCGTCCGTTGGGGCCGTAGTCATGGCACATGAACAAACGCATATCGTCGGGCAGGGCCAGCACCTTTTGGATACTGTCATAAAGAGTGCCCGCATCGCCGCCCGGAAAATCAGCGCGTGCCGATCCACCATCGGGCATAAACAGCGTATCGCCGACGAAACAGGCATCACCGATCACATGCACCATGCAGGCGGGCGTATGGCCGGGCGTTGCGATGGTAAAGGCTTGCATATTGCCGATCTGATAGGTGTCACCGTCCTTGAACAAGGCATCGAACTGCGATCCGTCGCGCTGGAATTCGGTGCCTGCGTTAAAGACTTTGCCAAAGGTGTCCTGCACAACTGTGATCTGGTCACCGACACCAATCTTGCCGCCCAGCTTGCCCTGAATATAGGGGGCCGCGCTCAGGTGATCGGCGTGAACATGGGTCTCGATGATCCAGTCCAACTTCAGGCTCCGGCGCTCAACCTCAGCAATCAGCGCATCAGCGCTGTCATAGGTCAGACGGCCAGCGGCATAGTCAATATCGAGCACGCTATCAATGATCGCACAATGATCGCCATCAGGTTCCGACACG
>CAYZKE010000681.1:0-1783 GCA_964478505.1 uncultured Loktanella sp. | reverse complement strand
CGCCTTCTTCGCGTCGGGCAGTTCCGGAAGCGAGGCGGCGATGTCGTCCACCCAGGCCTGCTCGATCTCCAGCGGCAGCAGGTCGGGATCGGGGAAGTAGCGGTAATCATGCGCCTCTTCCTTGGACCGCATGGACCGTGTCTCGTTCTTGTCCGGATCATAAAGGCGGGTTTCCTGCACCACCTCTTTGCCGTCCTCGATCAATGCGATCTGGCGGCGGGCCTCATAATCAATCGCCATCTGGATAAAGCGCATCGAGTTCATGTTCTTGATCTCGCAGCGGGTGCCAAGGTGGCTGAAATCCTGCGTCGCCTGATATTTTTCGTAATCGCCGGGGCGGCAGACCGACACGTTCACGTCGGCGCGCAGGTTGCCGTTCTGCATGTTGCCGTCGCAGGTGCCCAAGTACCGAAGGATCTGACGCAGTTTCAGCACATAGGCCGCAGCTTCCTCGGGGCCGCGAATGTCGGGGCGGCTGACGATCTCCATCAAGGCCACGCCGGTGCGGTTGAGGTCCACAAAGGACATATGCGGGTCCATGTCGTGAATGGATTTGCCTGCATCCTGTTCAAGGTGGATGCGCTCGATCCGTACGCGGCGCGCCTGACCGTTGCCCATCTCAACCAGCACCTCACCTTCGCCTACAATCGGGTGGTAAAGCTGGGAAATCTGATAGCCTTGCGGCAGGTCTGGGTAGAAATAGTTCTTGCGGTCAAAGGCCGACACCAGATTGATCTGAGCGTTCAGGCCAAGGCCAGTTTTCACCGCCTGTGCAACACAGCCTTCGTTGATGACAGGCAACATTCCGGGCATGCCCGCATCGACGAATGCCACATTGCTGTTGGGTTCTGCGCCGAATTGCGTGGACGCGCCCGAGAAAAGCTTGGCTTTGGTCGCGACCTGCGCGTGCACCTCAAGTCCGATCACCAGTTCCCAATCACTGGTGGCACCAGCAATCACTTTGGGGGTCGGGGCTTCATAGGTGAGGTCGAGCATCAGGCGCTTCCTTTTACTTGGGATACGTTCATGTAAAAGAAGGCGGGGGCAGCTTCAAGAGAACATCATGGCTCTAGTCAAGTTGTGTGCGGCGTGCCCAAGCGCGCGATGTTGACACAAGGTTCACCGCAGGCGCGTGTTTGCCCCCCAAGGCCAGTGTTGCCTTGCGCAACATGGCAATCCCGTCTTCGGAATTGCGGGGGATCGCTGCGGCAGAAATCGGCTCACCCACGGTGACCTGAAAGGGCTGTCGCGCTTTGTTCAGGGTCTCGTGGAACAGGGTGATGTCGCGCATCGTCGGATGGATCTTGTCAAACAAATAAAACAGCGCGGAATTGCGGGCCTGAATGTTGACGGGGATCACGGGAACATCAAATTTGTGCGCCAGCATAGCAGCCGATGCCATCCACGGACGCTCATGCAGACGCAGGCCGCGCCGTTTTGCCAGACGCCCCGAGGGAAAGATGATCCCAAGGCGGCCAGCGGCGGTGGCATCGCGCACATAAGCCATCGTGGCGCGGGTCTTGGCGTGGCTGCGTTGTTCTTTGCGCCATTCAACAGGCGCGATTATCGTGCCCATCTGCGGAAAAACCCGCAGGATATCGCGATTGGCAAAGAAATAGGCGTCAGGCCGCTTCGCCGCGATCAAGCCATGCAGAATAATCCCGTCGGCGATCCCCGTGGGGTGGTTGGCAACGATAAGCGCAGGTCCATGGGTTGGAATATGTCCAAGTCCGCTGGCCGTCACCATTGTTGAGAGGCGCGCGGCCATTTGATCCATGATCTC
>CAYZKE010000680.1:0-1788 GCA_964478505.1 uncultured Loktanella sp. | reverse complement strand
AGTGGAACAGACTTCGAAAGGGAATGCATTTTGGTGTACTGTTGTACACAAAGTGCCCTATATCCCGACAAACAAGGGAAAACTGACCCCTAAAGCCCATGCAAGCACCAGTCCAAGCGCTATTCCGGATGTCGCCGTTCCCGCCCGGCGTGCGACTTGGCGGCCCATCGTGCCGAAGACAGCGTAGAAGAGCACGAGCACCGGCGCGATCATGATGAGAAAGAACAGACCCTCGAAATCCAGCGCGACAGCGATGCCAAGAGAAACGAGGAAGGCAAGACGCACCAGCAGCCTGCGCCAGAACCCTGCTTGCGCACTTAGCACCATGTCGGCCAGCATATAGGGTACGGCGCCAAGGGCGAGCACAGCCATGATCCAGACCCGCTGCGGCGTTGGCAGGAAATTCGCGGCATAGCGATCCAGCAAGAATCCGAAAAGCGCGCACCAGAGCAGGAGAAGCGCCACCGCTCCCCACGTGACAGGCCCGATCCGTTGCCGCCAATGCCAAAGCAAGGCGAGCTGGAGTGCACCAAAGATCAACAGGTGCAGGCCAAGGTAATCGGCCACAAGGACCGGCAGAAAACTGGGTGTAAGCGGTACGGCGATGAAGGGTGTCAGCACCATTGGCACTAGCAACAAAACCGCCAATTGCTTGCGATCAATCGCTTGCTCTGCAATCTGTCGCTGTGGCAGTCGCTTGGCAATCGGTCCGAACAACAGGACAATTCCGATCAAAAGCCCCAAAATCGCAGTCCCGGTAGGCGGGATCGTGGGCAGTGATTGCCGCCCATAGAAGCCATCAAGCCACGCGACCGCTTCTGCCCGCCCAGCGCGGCTATGCAAGACCGAGACATGTTCGGTAAACGGCGCAATGACAGCGCGGCGGCGCAGATCACCGTCCGTCATGGTCTCTCCTGTGGTGGCTGCCGGATCAACCATTTGCACGGCCTTTTGCGCAAAGTCGCGCAGGCCCGGCTCCCAGCTTCCTGTGATCAAGAGTAGATCGGGCGGGGTGTTGGTATCAATCACTTGCGAAAACGCTGAAATCAGAACCAGAGGGCCAATATCATCACGCTCTTGCGCAACACGGGCGAGGATATCGGTCGCCATGGAATGCCCCAAGAGCGCAACAGGCACATCGCCCGCATCAATGCTGTCGATGACTGCGCTTGTTTGCGCCACCAACAAACGGGTCGTGCCATCGAGCGCGTTCACGTCGCCTGACATCGGTTGTCGGTGTCGCCCATGCCCGAGGAATTCAAAGGCGTAGACCTGATAGCCTGCTTGCGCGAGCGGCAAGGCATAGCCCTGCATCATCTGCTGCGATCCGGCGAAGCCATGCGCCACCACTACCGCCGGGCCATCCGTGCCTGCGCGCGCATATCTTGTCACGGGTGTGTCGCCGACTGCGAAATGCGAGATGCTGACACCCTGCCGGGCGGTTTCCAGCACAAAAAGCGACAGGATCACCGCGATGAGGGCCAGAACCGCCTTCATCCTGCGGTGCCGCTAGTCAGCCTGATAGCTGGGAAGCTGCGCCAATGCGGTGCGCAAAGCCTCGCCCCAACTATTTGAAATATGTTGGAAATACGGGTCATCAGCCTCGATCCGCGGGCGTTCCGTGACCTTGAAACTGTCCGCCTCATAGATTTGCAGATCCAGCGGCAAGCCCACCGAAAGGTTCGCCTTGATCGTGCTGTCAAAAGAGACCAGCAAGAGCTTGATTGTATCCGCGAAACTCATATCCGGATCATAGGCGCGCACCAAAATCGGCTTGCCGTATTTGGC
>CAYZKE010000679.1:0-1792 GCA_964478505.1 uncultured Loktanella sp. | reverse complement strand
TCATCCCGAGGAAGACCACATAGCAAAGCTGCACCAGCAGTTCGACCTGACCCAGAGCTTTGAGGTAGTTGAACAGGATAATGCCAAGGCCCGAACCAAACAGCCCGCCGATCAGCAACACCGTACCCATCCTGAGGTCCACCGTCTTTCGCTTCAGGTGTGCAAGGACGCCCGAGAACGAAGAGGCGACGATCTGGTTTGCTTCTGTTGCAACTGCAACCGCCGGAGGAATGCCGATGAAGAACAGCAACGGTGTCATCAGAAAGCCGCCGCCCACACCAAACATGCCTGACAAAACGCCCACGATTCCGCCAAGTCCCAACAAAAGGAAGATGTTCACCGAAACCTCGGCGATGGGGAGGTAAATTTGCATGAGCTGTTCCGGACGCTTGAGCCGTTGTGAGCACCAAAAACCTATCAGGCGTTTATGTCAAACGATGTGAGCCGTTTTGATATGCGAACGCAGCAATTCTGCCACGTGGACTTATGAATGCGCCCGTTTTGGACTTAGGACAGCGACCGCAGGTAGCCACGCAGGACCTTTTCCAGTTTGGCCGCGCCGATTGGTGCCATGGCTTTGGTGTGTTCGTGGCTGATCGCCTCGTCGCTCATCCCTGCGGCCATATTGGTGATGGTCGAGATTGCAGCGGCTTTCAGACCAAGGAACCTTGCAAGGATGACTTCGGGGACGGTGGACATGCCAACCGCGTCGGCCCCCAGCATCTTGATCGCGCGGATTTCGGCGGGTGTCTCGAAGGAGGGCCCCGAATACCAGGCGTAAACACCGTCAGCCATCGCAACGTCGGCGGCTTTGGCGGCGGCGTGCAACGCTGTGCGGATTGCGGGATCGTAGGCGTCCTTCATCGGCACAAAGCGCGCGTCGGTCGGTTCTCCGATCAGCGGGTTCAGGCCGGAGAAATTGATATGGTCGGACAGGCACATGATGGAACCTGTGGGCATATCGACCTGCATCGACCCTGCCGCATTGGTTGCGATCATCGTATCGGCACCCAATTCCCGCAGAACCTCCAAAGGCAGGCGCATCGCGTCACCGCGCCCGCTTTCATAGTAGTGCGCACGTCCGCCGAACACGGCAACACGCACGCCTTCAAGGGTGCCGATCACAAGGTTGGGGTTATGGCCTGACACTCCGGCATGGGGAAAGCCGGGCAAGTCGGTGTAGGGGATGGCGGTGCCGTCCACTTCGTTCGCGATATGCCCGAGGCCGGAGCCAAGGATCAGGCCAATGCGCACGGGCGCATCACCTGCCACCGCTTTGATCTGGGTGGCGAGGTCTTTAGCGTTCTTTGACATAAGGCGCGCCCCCTGCACGTGGCGGGATCGCCTTGCCGACAAAACCGGCCAGAATGACGACCGTCAGGATATAGGGTAGCACGTCAAGGAACTGGCCGTTCACCTGGAAGCCGACAACATTCGCCACCACGTCCGAGCGCAGCGACATCGCCTGCAGGAAACCAAAGAGCAAGCAGGCGTAAAGCGCATACCAGGGACGCCATTTGGCAAAAATCAGTGCGGCCAGCGCGATGTAGCCGCGCCCGGCGCTCATGTCTTTGACAAAGCCCGCTTGCAGAGCCGTCGCAAGGTAGGCGCCCGCGATGCCGCAGAGGACGCCACAGATGCCTACAGCGGCGAAACGCAGCCAGATCACCGATACGCCTGCGGTATCAACGGCGGCAGGGTTTTCGCCCACGGCACGCAGCCGCAGACCGAAGCGGGTCTGGAACAGGATCCACCATGTCAGCGGCACCATCAGCAGGGCGACATAGACAAG
>CAYZKE010000678.1:0-1796 GCA_964478505.1 uncultured Loktanella sp. | reverse complement strand
GTTGGCGTAAACCGTAGCTGCTTTCGCGTTCGCGGCCTCGAAATTGCGGATCACTGCGGCGCGCAGATCGGGCGACTTGACATGCAACACCCGCCAAGGCCGTGCGTTTCCGACAGATGGCGCAAAATCCATCGCCTTGCGCAACCGGTCCAGCACATCCTGAGGGACCGGATCGGGCAGAAAGTGACGCACATCGCGCCGCCACAGCAGGATATCCTGCAAGGCGTCACGATGGGCTTGGGTCAGTTCCATTTAGGTTTGCACCCATTCACCTGCCTGTGATGGCAAAAAGGCTTCGACAGCGGCGGTCACAACGACAGCTGTATCGCCTGTTTCCGGGTTCGGGATATTCAAACCACCCTGCACAACGCTGACTTCGGCACGTCCACGCGGCAGACCGGATTTCAGCGCCTCGGTGTCAATCTTGTCAGGTTCCTGTGCGGCCACCGTCACCTGCACCCGCATTTCGGTGTGCGGCAGGTCAATGCTCTCAAAGATGGGCAGGGTCGAATGGCGGATCGCGTCCTCGATCGCGCGGCGTGCCGCCTTTTGGTAGTCCATCCCGTGCAGGTCGTTGCCCATGCCCATTTCGATGATCACGCGTTGTTCCATCAGGTGCGCTCCATCTCGAATGACACGTTGATCGCGACATTGGCGATGACTGTCGGATTGCCATCAGGGCGCGGAATATCAAGGCCGCCGTGGTGGACGGTGATCGTTGGCTGACCGTAGGGAAAGATATCCAGCAGGCTGTCGATGTCGACCTGATCGGGCTGTTGCACGCCGATCATCACGTCAATCAGCATCGCCTCTTTGGGAAAACCAAAGAGTTCGGCCATGTTGATCGAATTATGCCAAAGCGCATCTTGCAGGCCGCGTTGGGCGGCTTGCGTATAGTCTTGGCGACGCAGGCTGGTGCCCATGCCAAATTCAGTGAGGACGCGGTGTTTGGGCATTATAACCTCTAAGCTCATCTTGGTTGTACCGAACAGGCGGTCGCTGTAGCATCATTCACCTGCGGCAAGTTGAAAACTGCGTTTTTTGCGATCCCATCGTAAGCCGGTGCGCTTTGCCACGATCTTAAAGCTATCGTGGAGCCCCAGTTCGTTTGCCCAGCGCCCTATCGAGCGGACTGGGATAGCGTGCACATCACCGAACCCGTCGACCAACACACATTCATATCCGGCCTCGCGATAGCCAAAGACAAGGTTATGGGGTTTTAGATCACCGGCGCGGATGCCGAGCGCGAAGCACTGGTCCACAAAAGTATTGAAAAGCCGAAGCTCTTGCTCTTCGAACCGTCCTTCCTTTAGCATCGTCGTCATGGTGTCACCCACGCCGCCGTCCTTCCCCGAAACGCGCTCTGCAACGCAGGCTAAACCGCGGCTTGTTGGTGCAAGACCATAAAGATGGGTGATCGGTAGGCGCATTTGCGGTGCAGGATAGCGCAAACGAATGCGTAAATATTCATCATACTCTTTGCGGATCAGACGCAGACGCGCGTCGGGGAAAAGCTTTGTCGAGATGTCACGAAACGTAAAACGCATGCGCTGGTTTTTGACGTCACGCAGCACTTTGAGAAGTTTTGTTGGATCATTCGGGTACCGATAGACATCGCGCTCCCCACCACTCGCGATGTAGTCGCTATCGTTCAGTTGGATTACGTGATGCATGTAACAGCCTCTACCACAGAACGTCCGCCCTAAAATTCCACGCCGATTTGGGCTTTGATGCCTGAGCGGAAGGGGTGCTTGACAAGTTCCATCTCAGTTACCAGATCGGCCAGCTCGATCAGG
>CAYZKE010000677.1:0-1799 GCA_964478505.1 uncultured Loktanella sp. | reverse complement strand
CAGTTCGCATGGGTCGGCTATCTGTCCACCACCGGCGTCTACGGCGACCACCAGGGCGATTGGGTGGATGAGAACACCCCCCTCACCCCCGCCACCAAACGCGGCATCGCGCGGGTTGAGGCCGAGGCAGCATGGGCCGCCATCCCCGGACTGCCCCTGCATATCTTCCGCCTCGCGGGCATCTACGGGCCGGGGCGCGGGCCGTTTTCCAAGGTGCGCAACGGCACCGCACGGCGCATCATCAAAGAAGGGCAGGTCTTTAGCCGCACCCATGTCGCCGACATCGCGCGCGTGCTGGCCGCCTCGATCGCCAAACCCAACCCCGGTGCGGCCTATAACGTCTGCGACAACGATCCCGCCCCGCCGCAAGATGTGATCGCCTATGCCGCAGAATTACTGGGTCTGCCCATTCCCGAAGCTGTCGATTTTGAAGACGCCGACATGTCGCCCATGGCGCGCAGCTTCTACGCCGAAAGCAAGAAGGTGCGGAACGACCGGATCAAGGACGAACTCGGTGTCGAGCTGCTTTACCCCGACTACAAATCAGGGCTCAGGGCGTTGCTGGCACAGGAAATCGGCGCCTGATCGCCCAGGCAATCCCGGCGTAAAGCAGCAAGACGACAACGCCCGATGTGAAGTAGGACGCATAGACAATCAGGCGTTCCGACAGTTCCAGATTGTTCAGGAACGGATAGGGCAAACCGCTCGTTACGCGCCCTGCGGGGCTGGTATTGAGCGGTTGCAGCACCAGTTCCGCCCACAAAAGATAAACCCCCACAACACCGCAAAGCCACGCAAAACCCGCCCCCAAACGGCGGTAGCTGCGGTGGATGAACAGACTGTCAAACACCTGCAAAGCGGGTCCAAGCCCGTGCAGGTAGAGTTCCAGATGCCACGCGGCCAGTTCGCCATCAGGGGTCACCGAGGCCGGATCGGCGAAGAAAAGACGCCAATACAGCATCACGACCATCGTATTGATCACCGCTGTCATGCAGACAAAGCCGTCCCATCGGCGCGTCGAGCGTTCCTCTTCAATCGCCATCATGCGGCTAAAGGCAAAGAACGAACAAAACAGCGCCCAGACGGTCAGGAACCGGAACGGCCCGCCGAACTGGTCCCAGCCCCCGAAAACCAGCATCCGGATGCAATAGCCGCCAGCCAACAAAAACGCGGTCCAGCGAAAGATCAAACGGGGGTTTAACGACATTCTAGGCTCACTTTTTAGGCAAATCATGCGCAGGCGAGCCGATATGCGTCCAGTCTTACGTGGCGTGACATGATGCCCTTGCTCAACTGTTGCAAACATCCCATATCAGGGGCGCTTCAACCCGAGGACCCCGCATGACTCTCCGCCAGAAAACAGCCGATCTGCTTGCCACCGCATGGGTCCGCAACTTTATCGTGGCGGTGATCATCTTCAACGCGATCATTCTGGGGATGGAGACGTCGCAAACCCTCATGGACGCGGCCGGTCCGCTGATCATCGCGCTGGACCGGATTTGCCTTGCGATCTTCGTGGCCGAGCTTGGCGCAAAACTCTTTGCCCAGCGCCTGCAATTCTTCCGCAGCGGCTGGAACATCTTTGATTTCATCATCGTTGGCGTGTCACTGGTTCCGGGCAATGGCGGCCTGTCGGTCTTGCGCGCCCTGCGCATCCTGCGAGTCTTGCGCGTCATCTCGGTCGTGCCATCGCTACGCCGCGTGGTCGAAGGGTTCGTCACAGCCCTGCCCGGCATGGGATCGGTGTTCCTGCTGATGGGGATCGTGTTCTACATCGCCGCCGTCATGGCCACCAAACT
>CAYZKE010000676.1:0-1801 GCA_964478505.1 uncultured Loktanella sp. | reverse complement strand
TAGCGCGCCAGAACGCGCAGGAAGCTGTCGGAGATGATATCTTTGGCCAGCGCGCGGGCGGCAAGGAAAAGGAAGACGCGTTTGCCGAACGCGATGACTTCGCCAGACCCAAAGAGAGACCGCGTCACGCTTTCGCCGACGGCGGTAAACCCATACGCCAACAGAGGCAAAGTGAGCGGCAGGAAGATCAATAAGAACCGGCGCGCCTTGGAGAGGACGGACCGATTGGCCGCATCCGGTGTGAGCATGGCGCGCAGGCGCGGTGCGATAAGCCTGTTGACGATCCGTGCCAGAAGATAGGCGCCGATCAGAAGCGCAAATTGCGACCACGCTGCCGGAGAAAGAAGCCAGCCTTGCGCCAAGACCAATGCCTGATCGAAGGCATTCTGAGCTTGCGCCATCAATGCGTTTGTTTCCATCAGGGCGCGACCTTTACTGCTTCAACTCTTTTACTGTCATGCCTTTGATCGCCGCAATATGTTCAGGCGCGGCAGAGAGCGCATCCATCCCAAGGTCGTGCGCGGTTTCAAGCAGCGCTTCAGGGGCAGTGATCTGGTCCACCAATCCCCATTGAAGCGCCTGTTCCGCCTCGATCTTTTGGCCAGCCATCAGGATCATCTTGGCACGCGCCGGTCCGACCAGCGATGTAAGACGCGCCGGATCAGAAGGTTGCGGCAGAAAGCCCAGCTTCATTACGGGATAAAAGAACTTTGCCTTGGTAACGGCGATCCGCAGATCGCAAGCGAGGACCATGCCAAATGCGCCACCCGCCACCGTGCCGTTCAGCGCGGCAATGGTCAGGCCCGGCAGGGACGCGATCGCCCCTGAAAGCCGCTCCCATACGGGGTCGGTCGCTAGTCCCGCACGCGCGGCCTCCAAATCTGCGCCGGCGCTAAAGACTGCCCCTGTGCCCGTCAGAATAAAGAGTTTGGCCTCTTGCGCCGCTTCGGCAATCGCGGCCAATTCCACAAGCATTTCGCGTGTCAACGCGCCTGCTTTGTCGGGTCGGTCAATGGTGACTGTCCATGTGTCACCATCCTTGTCACAGCGGATCATATAAGCCCGACCTTTTTGCGGATGTCATCGTCACGCAGGCTGACATCATCGCCCAAGAACGCGTCAGCCTCTGGCGTGCACATCCACAAAAGCGCCTGTGCGGGCCATTCGGGGGGAATATGCACCGACCAGTCAAGCTGGCTGACGGGATTGATCCCCGATTCCTTGATTTCGCGTTGCATTTGCGTGGCCACCGTTCCGGGCGAAAGGCCCATGATCCGCAGTCCCTTATCCCGGGATTCTTTGTCAGTGGCCCGCGTGAGCATATACACGGCTGCCTTCGAGCTGCAGTAGGCCGACCAGCCCTCGACCGGGCCATGGGCGGCACCGGACGAGATGTTGATGATCGTCCCGTGTCCTTGCGCGATCATGCCCGGCATTGCCGTATGAAGACCGTGCATCACGCCTTTGAGATTGATGTCGATGGTGCGTGACCAAACCTCTGGATCGGTGTCTTGCAGGTGGCCAATCGGTTCAACCACGCCTGCGTTATTGATCAGTATATCAAGGCCCCCAAAGGTGCGTGCTGTGGCCGCAACAGCGGATGCAACATCGGAATAGCGGGATACATCGCAAGGGATCGCCAGCGCTTTCTCACCGATTTTTCCGGCAATTTCCGCAATCTCATCGGTACTACGGGCAATCATTGCGACGTTCGCGCCTGCCTCGGCAAACGCAAAGGCGGCAGCTGCGCCGATGCCGCGGCTGGCCCCGGTGATAAGTACGGTTTTCCCGACTAAATTGA
>CAYZKE010000675.1:1261-1802 GCA_964478505.1 uncultured Loktanella sp. | reverse complement strand
CATGAACTGACGCCCGAACGGTCAATGGAAATTCAAAAACTGCTCGGGTCCGACATCGTGATGTGCTTTGACGAATGTCCGGCCCTTCCGGCAGACCGCAAACGCATTGCGGAAAGTATGGAACTTTCCATGCGGTGGGCGCAGCGGTCGCGTGATGCCTTTGGTGACAGGCCGGGCCATGCGCTTTTTGGCATCCAGCAAGGCGGCTTGGAAGAAGATCTGCGCGCGCAGAGTGCCGAAGCGCTAAAAGCTGTCGAGTTTGATGGCTATGCCGTCGGCGGTCTGGCGGTGGGAGAAGGGCAGGAGGCGATGTTCGGCGTGCTTGATTTCGCACCTGACCAATTGCCCGTCGATAAACCCCGCTATCTGATGGGCGTGGGTAAGCCCGACGATATCGTGGGCGCTGTCAAACGCGGCATTGATATGATGGATTGTGTGCTCCCCAGCAGGTCTGGCCGCACCGGTCAGTTGTTCACCCGCCGCGGCGTGCTCAACATCAAGAACGCGCGCCATGCGGATGACCCCCGGCCACTGGATGAAC
>CAYZKE010000675.1:0-1240 GCA_964478505.1 uncultured Loktanella sp. | reverse complement strand
ATTTCCGGTATGCTTCTGACGTGGCATAACCTGCATTACTTCCAAGAGATCATGCAGGGGATGCGCGAAGCGATTGCCGCAGGCCGCTTTGCAGATTGGGAGGCCGAATTCCATGCGACCCGCGCTTTGGGGGACGTTCCGCCGCTGTGACACAGTCTTCGGTTCTGATTAACGCAAGTGACGTGACACTTGCGGGAACATTGGTGGTTCCGGATGCGGCCAAAGCGGTTGTCATTTTTGTGCACGGCTCTGGCCCGATGGATCGGGATGAGAACAGCAAAGGCGCGAAGCTGAATATCTTCAATACCTTGGCGGACGCGTTCTTTGATATTGGCGTTGCGTCCCTGCGGTATGACAAACGTGGCGTCGGCGCCTCTGGCGGGAATTTCAAACGCTTGCGCCAGTCTGAGATGGTGGCCGATCTCGCAGCATGCATCGCGTGGGTGCAGAGCCAGGGTCTGGGGCCTGTCTATCTGTGTGGTCACTCCGAAGGAACCGCCATTGCGCCTGCTGCTGCGGCCCAGGCCGATATTGCCGGATTGGTGCTGCTCTGTCCTTATCTGACGTCCGGTCCGGATTTGTTGCGCTGGCAGGCGCAAACCATGAAATCTGATGTGGCGGGTCTGACAGGGATCACAGGGGCTATCGCAAGGCTCCTTGCCAGAGTGCTTGGCAGTCCTGTGCAATTGCAGGAAAAGCTGATCAAGCGGGTCCTGAACAGCAATTCCGATTTCGTCTGGCTGGTGGGAAAATGTGTTCCGGCGCGCTGGTTGCGTGATTTCCTGACGGCTGATGTCGCAGCGCTTCACCGGACCAACCAGCGTCCGACCTTGGTTTTGGCTGCCGAACGTGACTGTCAGTGCCCGCCCGCGGATGCAGCAGACATCGGGCGAATGAACCCGCAGGCGCGTCTGGCGCAGATTGATGACTTGTCGCATCTTTTGCGTGCGACCTCTGAAGCCGGTTTTTTGGACTACAAAAGACAATTGTCTCAGCCGATGGACCCGCGTGTGGCAGACCTCGTCTGCGCGTGGCTTGCCGAGAAGACGTAAGCTAACCACAGGCGACGTGCCCCGAGCATCGCATATTTTGCGGAAAACTTTTCGTGTTTGCAGGTTGCGGTCACATCGCGGGACAGGCAATCTGCGACAAACACATCAGATGTCTGTTGAAACCAATCAAGGTTCACCCCACATATTGATGCCAAGAGGAGACGCTCCATGTTGCCGCTAAAGCGGGA
>CAYZKE010000674.1:942-1811 GCA_964478505.1 uncultured Loktanella sp. | reverse complement strand
TCGGCATCCCGTATCGCGTGTTCCCAAAACCGTCTTTGCCAAATGCCCTTTTCGCCACGCGCAACCTTGCTGGGCGAGGGCGTGCCTGTCGCGCGGCAATGCTGCGAAAACCGCGCCTTGATCTTTTTCCACCTGACCGAGAAATCCGCATCATCCGGCGGCAAGGTCCAG
Organism: uncultured Loktanella sp.; assembly: GCA_964478505.1. Classification (GTDB taxonomy): domain Bacteria; phylum Pseudomonadota; class Alphaproteobacteria; order Rhodobacterales; family Rhodobacteraceae; genus Yoonia. The sequence continues at coordinate 1,640 of CAYZKE010000674.1, read as the reverse complement.
ACTGCATGGATGTGATCGGGTAAGATCACCATCGCATCACAGGCAATGGGATGTTCACGCGTCACAGATGCATAGACGGACCGCAGCAAATCAATCTCGTCCACCAAAGTGGTGGCAGACCGATCCGCAAGCGTGACGGTAAAGAAATAGGTCCCACCCGGAACATAAAGGCGACGATAGCGCGACATGGTGCCACCATCGGCAAAAATGGTTAACAACTCTTAGGGTGGGTGAAACCCACGCGCAATCGGTTGGCTTCAGGACGCGTGGGGTTCACCCACCCTACGCATCTCCCGCCATCCGGCCTCATCCACCGTTGCCACCCACACCATCCTTGACCTGCATCAAGGACACAGCGCACCCGCGATTGCTATGCCGCTCGCATCAAACGCTACGGAGACACCCACATGCTGCGTCTTGCATCCATGCTTTATTCCATCATCGGCACCACAATGGCCGGTATCCTGATCATTGCTGCGCTGACCGCTGGCTATGACACGCTGGTCCCGATCATCATCGCCGCTGGCATCGGTGCCGTTGCGGGGCTACCGATCAGCTATCTGGTGGCGCAGGCGATTATCAAGAATAAGGTCTAGCGCCCTAAATCGCTTCGTCGATCGCTTGGCCGGCGTTCGAGATGTCGCGGCCCATGCCCTGCACGGTTTCACAGGCGGACAGGCCAAGGATGGCGATGATAA
>CAYZKE010000674.1:0-932 GCA_964478505.1 uncultured Loktanella sp. | reverse complement strand
GTCCTGCCGTGGATGGCACCGGAGGACGAAGCTCCAGCCGCAGACGACGAGTCCGACGACGCCCTCATCGAACAATACGGGCCACCGGTCTTCTTCGGACAGACCAAGGATGGCGATGATAATTGCGATACGGGTCATGGGGCAGTCCTCATTTCTGGATATATCCCGAACCTAGCGGGCCGTTTGTGCAAGGGCAAGATGGCGCATCGCGTATGTACAGGGTGTGTACAGGATGTGCACAGGGTGTTTACGCCAGAAACGCGCTCACCGCCGCTTCAAACTCGCGCGGTTTTTCCGCATGGAGCCAGTGCCCCGCCCCCGGAATTTTGGCGAAGATCGCATTGGGAAAAAGCGCCTTGATTTCGGGCCGTGCCTCGCGCTGGACATAGGGGGAATTGGCCCCTGACAAAAACAACGTCGGCCCGTCGAACTGTCTCTTTCATATCAAGGCTTTGAAGCAAAAATTCCGCAACCCCCGGCTCCAGTCCGGTCAGTTGCGCCTTGGCGTCGCTGCGGCTCTCGATGCTTGCCAGATCAACCCGCCGCATCGCCGCAATCGGCCCCATCTGGCTATGGCTGTAGGTCACAGGTGCGATATCGCCCACGACCAGCCGGTTCACCAGCGCAGGCTGCGTCAGCGCCAACACCATCGCGGCCTTTCCCCCCATGGAATGCCCAATAACATCAGTGGGTTGTGTGATCACCTGCGCCAGATCCGCCGCCAGATCAGGATAGCTGTGGCTGTCATACCAATCGCTGCCCCCGTGGTTGCGCATATCCACGGTGATCACGGGTCGCGTCGCCGAAAGCCGTTTCGCAATCACCCCCCAATTGCGCGCCGACCCAAAGAGCCCATGCGCGATCAAAAGCGGTGTCCCCGCCGGTCCGTCATATGTCACCGTGTTCAACATGCATCTACTGCTACCTGTCTG
>CAYZKE010000673.1:0-1818 GCA_964478505.1 uncultured Loktanella sp. | reverse complement strand
CCGTCAGCAAGCCGCGCACCGAGCAGTTTAATACGTTCACCCTGCACTTCGCACCACGCGCCCGGAAAGGGGGATAATCCGCGGATCAGCCGGTCAATTAGCGCTGCAGGTTGCGCCCAGTCCACCCGCGCCTCGGCCTTGTCGATCTTCGCAGCATAGGTCACGCCCGCTTCAGGCTGGGCCTGCGGGGTCAACTGATCCAGCTGCGCGAGCGCCTGAACAATCAGCGCCGCACCCATTTGCGACAGCCTGTCATGCAACGCACCGTTGGTTTCCTCGACACCAATCGCAGTTTCGGCGCACAGCAAGACCGGGCCGGTATCAAGACCTGCCTCCATCTGCATAATGCAAACGCCTGTCTTGGCATCACCCGCCATGATCGCACGATGAATGGGCGCAGCCCCCCGCCAGCGCGGCAAAAGCGAGGCGTGGATGTTCAGGCACCCTGCCTTCGGCGCGTCCAAAATCACCTGCGGCAAGATCAAACCATAGGCCACGACAACAGCAATATCCGCATCCAATGCAGCAAAGTCGGCCTGCTCGGCTGCACCCTTCAATGACACAGGATAGCGCACCTCCAAACCCAGAGCCTCGGCGCGCAACTGAACGGGCGAGGAACGGTCCTTTTTGCCCCGCCCCGCTGGCCGAGGTGGCTGACAGTAGACAGCCGCAACCTCGTGACCTGCATCAACAAGTGCATCCAGAACCGGCACCGAGAAATCGGGTGTCCCCATAAAAATTACACGCATGCCCACCGTCTTTCCATGTCCAATCAAACTTCCGCGCGGCGCGCATCCCGACATCAGCGTCGCTGCAATTTCGCTGCTTTCTTTAGCAACATATCCCGCTTTACCCGGGTCAGGTGGTCAAAGAACATCCTGCCCGCCAAGTGGTCAATCTGGTGTTGCACGGAGGTTGCCCAAAGACCTACAAAGTCCTGTTCTTTCCATGCGCCATCTTTGTTCATAAACCGCACCGTCACGGCCCGCGGGCGCGTCACCTTGGCCCAAACACCGGGCAGGTTGGGTGACCCTTCTTCATGCACGCGCGGCTCAATACTACTATGCAAGACCGAAGGATTGGCCATGCGGACCGCCTGACCCCGTCGTTCAGAGGCATCGACGACTGCCAAAGCCATATCAATGCCCAACTGGGGTGCCGCCAGACCCACACCCGGCATGTTATCCATGGCAATGATCATTTCATCCCAGATCGCGCGCACCTCGTCGGTGATGTCCTCCACAGGTGTCGCGGGGGTACGCAGTGCCGGATGCGGCCACATGACAAAAGGACGATGTGTCATTGCAGCACGCCCGTTTCTGTAACCAATAGGCCGTTCAGATGGTCAAGCTCATGACAAATGCAAATCGCCTGCACACCTTCAAACCGTCCGTGATGCGCCACGCCATCTAGATCCTGCCAACGTAATTCCACCCAAAGCGGACGACTGACATCAAAACTTTTACCGGGGATCGAAAGGCAAGCCTCGGTCCCGCTGGCCTTATCTTCGGACTGATTTGCGATTTCTGGATTAATGAAAATCATTGGCGCAGGGTCTGCATCTTTCCAATCTGTATCGACGACAAAGACCCGTGTGCTGACGCCCACCTGCGGCGCGGCCAATCCGCGACCGGGAGCGGCATACATTGTTTCGAACATATCGCGCACAAGCGTGGCCAGATGATCATCGAACTGCTGCACAGGTACCGCCGTTTCCAACAAAACCGGATCACCCTCAAATCGCAGCTCAAGCACCGCCACGCGTCAGCCCCGCGCCATTTCGCGTTTCAGTTTCTGCATCTTGCGCGTGATCATTTG
>CAYZKE010000672.1:434-1824 GCA_964478505.1 uncultured Loktanella sp. | reverse complement strand
ACAAGATCTCCGCGGAAGTCGATGCTAATTTGGAGCCGTCGGCTTCGGTCGGTACACCTCTATACGAGACCGGCCGCGCCGTTTTGCGCTGTAGCAAGCCATGTCGGCGTCGGCCATGAGCTGGCCGATATTGTCGGCCTCGGGTGCAACGGGGATCACGCCGACGCTCGCGCCAATGATGAAGTTGGTCTCAGCCCAGGTGAAGCGATAGGCTTGAAACGTCTCGACGATTTTTCTGCCTATCTCGACGGCTTCATCCAGATTGCAATGCTCGAGTAACAGGCCGAATTCATCACCACCGAGACGGGCCAGGGTATCCCGTTCGCGGAACTTTCCCGCAAGAATGTCCTTGACCTGTCTTAACAGTTCGTCGCCGGCGATATGACCAGCCGCGTCGTTGACCCGTTTAAACCGATCTAAATCGATAAAACAAAGTGCGTGTTGCGAGCCCGACCTTTTTGCGCCCGCCAAGACACGATCGAGCCGTTTCTCGAATTCGCGCCGGTTGCAGAGCCCCGTGAGCGCATCATGTGAAGCATCATGGGCGATGCTCTGCAATTCGAGCTTCGCTTCGGTGATATCGGAACCGGAACCCCGATAGCCCTTGAACCTTCCATGTTCGTCAAATACCGGCCGGCCGGAGATGCGCAACACTTGAATATTGCCATCGGGCCGCGCCCACTGAAACTCGAAGGCCGCGAATGGTTGGCGGGTTCTTATGCAATCAACATACGATGCGAATGATTTTTCGTCGACGATCTGACCCGGGATACTCTGGGTTGCCGTCATGCCGAGGATTTGATCAATAGGCACGCCAACGATGTTGGAGAAACGCTCCGACAGATAACTGAAGCGAAGGTCCGAGTCGGTCTCCCAAAACCAATCCGCGGCGGTTTCAGCGAAGTCCCGGAAACGCCTTTCGCTGTTTCTCAGCTCACGCACCGCCATTTTGCGCCGGCGGCTCGTTTCGAGGGCCAAAATCGTTGGGCCGATCAAGGCCAGCATCGCGAATACCGAGGAGGTTATAACGTACTCCCAGCGTTGTCGCAGGGGTTCTTCCTGGTGGTCGGGGATCAAGAACGGAGCGGCCCAATCCTCCACCGCGAACTCCCACAGCAAGGTGAGCACGACCACTCCCAACCACGTGAGAACCGACACAAGAAGAACCGTGCGCTTATTCACGGCGATTTCCTCTCGATCCCTCTGCCAACGCAGAACCACCAAGGGACAAAGCCTTACGCCTTGGCGCGTCCACCCCCTTACCTTCACCCTCCAAACCAAATACCCCCAAATGGGCCATATGGCAAGCGAGCGATTCAATCGCGCAATCGGTGGGTTCCGGGCGCTCGTTCGATGTCCAAGCCGGCCACGTTGCCACCCGCGTCCGGAT
>CAYZKE010000672.1:0-387 GCA_964478505.1 uncultured Loktanella sp. | reverse complement strand
AGGCCGGACGTTCCGGAAACGTACCGGTGTTTTCGTTTTATATCATAGACTTAACCGTTCCGGAGAGGCAATGGGCGTTTAAAAATTTTCATATATTTCAATATGATCAAAGAATGCATTCAATTGCTTTTGGATCACATCTTGAGATGTTTTTTTCGCTTCTTTTGTTTTGTTTTGGCATGAAACGATTAGCAAGACAAAGCATAGTTTTAGAATATTAAGTGAAGTCCTCATGGTTAGCGTGTTTGTTGGTTAAATGATATTCTTAACGAATTTAATAAAATTATAAAAGCAGTAAATTACGATAAAAGCCTAGCAGCTGTGCTATTAAGTGATTCAATAGCCGCTACTGAAATGAAATCTATAATACACAATTTAAATACCACT
>CAYZKE010000671.1:0-1825 GCA_964478505.1 uncultured Loktanella sp. | reverse complement strand
CGGGTTTGCGGGCGCCGAATTTCTCGATCTGCACGAGCTTCAGCATCTGCTTGACCCGCGCGTCTATCTCGTCTTTTGGCATCTTCGAGCGGCGCAAGCCGAAGGCGATGTTTTCGTAAACCGTCAAATGCGGGAACAGCGCGTAGGACTGGAACATCATGTTCACGCTGCGTTTGTTCGGCGGAATGGCCGAAATGTCCTGACCGTCCAGCATGATCGTGCCAGAGGTCGGTGTCTCAAACCCCGCAAGCATCCGCATCATCGTCGTTTTGCCACAGCCCGAGGGACCAAGCAGGGCAAAGAACTCTTTCTCGAAAATATCGATGCTGAGGTCATCAATCGCGGTGAAATCACCAAAGCGTTTCGAGACATTGCGAAACTGGATCAACGGCTTTGCGGTGGGGTCATTCCAAGGCTCAAATGCGGTTTGTGGCATAGGGGATCGGGGCCTCAGATCTGTGCGTGTTGAAAATGCCCCGGCCCATGATACGGGCCGGGGGTTATTCTATCTTAAGTGCCGGATTTCACCCGTGTCCACATCCGAGTGAGAACACGCTGCGAGCGCGCATCAAAAGGTGTGGTTGTATAGAGCGTCTCAAGGGTCGCGGCGTCTGGATAGATCGCCGGATCACCGATCACGTCTTCCACCAAAAGCTCTTGCGACGCGAGGTTGCCGTTGGCGTAATAAACGTAGTTGGACGCATCCGCCATGTTCTGGGCATCGAGAATGAAGTTCAGGAACGCATGCGCGCCTTCTGGGTTTGGCGCGTCGACAGGAATGGCCATTTGGTCAAACCACATCAAAGCACCTTCAACAGGGGCGTTATAGGCAATCTCGACACCGTTGTCGGCTTCCGCTGCGCGGTCGCGTGATTGCAAGATATCACCAGACCAACCGAAGGCCACACAGATGTCACCATTGGCAAGGGCCGAGATATATTCCGAACTGTGGTACTTCTGAACGTAAGGACGCACAGCAGCCAGAACTGCCTCTGCTTTCGCGAGTGTCTCTTCGTCCTTCGCATCAGGGTCTTCGCCGATGTACTTCAAAGCAGCAGGGATCATCTCGGTCGGTGCGTCAAGGAAGTGCACGCCACATTCAGCCAGCTTTTCCATGTTCGCGGGATCAAACACCAGATCAAGCGAATTGATCGGGGCATCTTCACCCAACAACTCGGTCACTTTGCCAACGTTCACGCCAAGGCCGGTTGTGCCCCACATATAGTTGATCGAGTACTCCCCGCCCGGATCGTAGGTATTGGTGCGTGCGCTCACGACATCCCAAAGGTTGCCGATGTTGCTCAGTTGCGATTTGTCCAAGGGCTGAAACGCGCCCGCTGCGATCTGACGCTGCAGGAATGTCGCGGAAGGAACAACTACGTCATAGCCCGATCCACCAGCCAGAAGTTTCGTTTCCAAAACTTCGTTGCTGTCAAAGACGTCATAGATCAGATCGAAACCGGTCTCTTCCTCGAACTTGGTCAGCAGCTCTTCGTCGATATAGTCCGACCAGTTGTAGACCCGCACCTCTTGCGCCCAGCCCGCCGAAGCAGTGGCAATAGCCGCGGCCAGAACGGCGTATGAATTCGTTTTAGGCATGTAATCCTCCGTTAGGAATCCTATTCACTGGAAGGTAGCTTTGATGAATTCATAGGCGTTTGCAATCCCGTCTTGGAAATTTGATAGGTTTTGACAACCTAAAGGGTTTGTGGAATCACTTATGCTTGGAACGCAGGCATAATTATGAACGTAGTGATCAGCAAAAAGCCGGAACATGAAACGATTTACCTGCGTGTAAAAGAGATGATTCTGTTCGGCGAAGTCG
>CAYZKE010000670.1:0-1848 GCA_964478505.1 uncultured Loktanella sp. | reverse complement strand
TGCATTGTTTTGTCGAGAAACCTGTTGGTGTTTCCGCAGAGGAAGCTGGCGCAATGGTCGCGGCGGGCCAAAAAGCAGACCGGCTGATGGCTGCGGGGCATAACTTTCTTGGAATGCCCGGACATGAACGGCTGAAACAGGCGGCGAAATCCGGTGATCTTGGCCGGATCTCCATGGCAGAGATCAACTGGTGCTTCCCGCTTGCGCCTTTGCGTTCCGGGCCTTTCGGGCTGTGGCTTTTGCGGGAACCACGCAACCTCTTGCTAGAGGTGGGGCCACATCTTTTTGCCTTTGCGACAGACCTTTTCGGCAAGGTCGAAGTATCTCATCTGAAATTGAGCAAACCGATCACCCTGCCGGGCGGCGAAACGCGGCATCAGGGATGGCGCATTCTGGCACGCGCCGGGAATGCCGATGTGACCTTCAATATTTCGCTGGTTGAAACAGTCGATGATCGCAGCGTCACACTAAAGGGTTCTACCGCGCAGGCCCGGTTTGATTATGCCGCAGATACACTGGTGGTCCGCCGCGAAAACAACGCCGATCTGGTGCTCAATCCACTGCGCAAACAACTTTCCCAGGGATGGCAGCATCTGCGCGAAGGTGGTGTGAACTTCGGACGGCAATTGATCTCCTTGAACCGAAAATCCCCATATGGCCTAAGCTTTACAGGCGCGATCGGATCGTTCTACGACAGCTTGCGCAATCAAAAGCCCCTCGATCCCAGATTTGACATGAAAACAGCGCAGGTTGTGATGCAAAGCATTGATGATGCATTGACCATGATGCCCGCGCAAACAGTGCCTGCGCGGCCAAAGGGCACCCCAAAACCCACGGTGATGGTCATCGGCGGCACAGGGTTTATCGGACGCGCGCTGACCCGCGACCTTGTCAAAAGAGGGCATGACGTGCGGGTCCTCAGCCGCAGCAAAAGCGGCCCGTTTGCCGATATTGCCAACCATGTCGAGACCGTTCAGGTATCGATGCGCGACATCGACCGTCTGGCGCAGGCGATGGAGGGTATCGACACCGTCTATAATCTTGCCAAATCTACCGACAAAACCTGGGAAGATGCGCTGGTCAACGATGTCGGCATCAGTGTCGGGGTGGCCAAGGCCGCAATGACGGCAGGTGTGCGCCGCCTGATCTACACGGGCACGATCGCGTCATACGACATGTCGGACCCGCGCGGGAAGATCACCGAAGACACCAGCTTTCCCAATGATATGAGCGACCGCAACATCTATGCGCGGTCCAAGGCTGAATGTGAAAAGCGCCTGTTGCAAATGCATGCAGAACAAGGTCTGCCGCTGGTGATCGCGCGCCCTGGGATCGTTGTTGGCCAAGGCGGCCCCCTCCAACACTGGGGGATCGGGCGTTGGCATGGCGCTGGTGCTGTCCGCATCTGGGGGCATGGCCGGAATATCCTGCCATTTGTCTTGATCGACGATCTGACGGACGGCCTGATCCGCATGATGGAAAAGGAAGGGATAGAAGGCCGCTCATATAATCTCGTGGGTGAACCGCTTATGTCAGCCCGCGATTACTTTAACGCGATCCATGATCAAATGGGGGCGCAGTTGGCTGTTTCGACCAGTTCACTGTATGCGCTGTTTGTGGCTGATACGGTCAAACATGCCATGAAGGTCACCTTGTTGCGCCGTAAAGGGTTATCACGGGCTTCGCTTAAAGACTGGAAGTCACGCGCACATTTCACGCCATTTGATATTTCCAAATCCAAGAACGAACTGGGCTGGGCTCCAGCCGCAGATCGCGAAACGCTTATTGATGGCGCAATCACAAATGCCAATTTGTTTGGGTTCTGATCACTCTGACAGCCCAAAAACC
>CAYZKE010000669.1:0-1849 GCA_964478505.1 uncultured Loktanella sp. | reverse complement strand
GATCTTCTCAGTTGGGATCGGCCTGCACGACTTGCTGCGGCGGAGCAGGCGGTCAATGGCGCGATACAGAATTATAATGTCCTCCAACGTAGCATTGCGCGGGACCTTGGAGAGCTTACGGCGGAACGCAGTAACCAAGCCGCGATCCTTCCACGCCTTGCCGCTCTGGCGCGTTCGGCAGAAGAAAACCAAAGTGTTTTCTGGGATCTGTTTGATAGTGGGCAAGTTCAAATTACAGAGGGCATACAGTTGGCAGAAGAGGTAGGCGCGTCTAGAATGGCAGTATCCGATTTGAGCGTGGAGATGATCCGGTCATGTATCCGCATCGCGCGCATCCGTGGTGCATTGACGGAATTTGTTGATGTCGCAGAATAAGAGACCCGCGCGGGTTGTTCCCCATGAGCAGTTGCTTTGTGATCAAGGGCTAGACAGTGCAGTCAGTCTTTATCTCGGTTATATAGGGGTCCCCATCAGCGCTGGCGACCTTTGGATCGGGTTGCCGCGATCGGAAGGGGCCGAGATGGATGGGCCGCTCTTGAAAAGAGCGCTCCGACGCATTGGCTATGTTGCGGTTGTGAGCCAGAACAGTGATTTAGCGTCGCTCCCTATGCCGTCTGTCTTGCGGCTCAAAAATGGCAAGTTTGCCCTCGCAACAGGTATTGTCGGGGACGACATCGTGCTTGTTGACGGGCGTGCCGACGGGGCTTCACGCATCATCCCCTTAGCGACGCTCGCTTTGTTTTATGACGGGGAATTTCTAGAGTTCTTCCCCTCGATCGGAGAGCTTGAACGCCTGCATGCGTCTGAGACCACCCCCGGCCACTGGTTCTGGAGCCGGTTGTTCAAGCCCCGCTCGCGGGTATTTGATGTCATATTGGCGTCTATTATGGCCAACCTGATTGCGGTCACCGTTTCGCTATTTGCGCTGCAAGTCTATGAAGCGACACTTTGGGTGCTTGCGCTCGGAGCCGCGGTCGCAATTCTGTTCGAGTTTTTTCTGCGAACGGCCCGCGCCAAGTTAATCGATGATACGGGACGTGTATCCGAGATCGAAATGAGCCGGGATTTGTTCCGGAACCTCTTGGGTATGCGGATAGACAAACGGCCAGCGGGCCCCGGTGCGCTTTCATATATGGTGCGGGAGTTTCAGGGGGTTCGGGAGTTTTTTAACACCGCGACGGTCGGTGTTCTCGCGGATCTGCCATTTGTGTTGATCTTCCTTGCCGTCATCTACACGATCGCAGGCCCTGTGGTGTGGATTATCATAGCAGGCGGAATTGCTATGGTCGTACCCAGCTTGTTCTATCAAAAACGGATGGCGGAACTGTCGCGCGAAATGCAAGGAGGCTTGAGCTCTGCCTCACGTCTTCTCACAGAAGCGTCCTATGGCCTTGAAAACGTCAAAACGTCGAATGCTGAAGAATGGTTGATGCGGTCGTGGGAAGAGATCATCCACCTCAATGCGACAAAGTCCTCCGAGCAGCGGCATTTGGCTTCGAAGCTGACGTTCTGGGCGGGATCTGTGCAGCAATGGACCTATATTTCTGCGATCATCGCCGGGGTTTACTTGCTGTTTGCAGGAGAATTTACGACCGGTAGCATCATTGCGATCAGCATCTTGACCAGCCGAACCCTTTCACCAATTTCCCAACTTTCCGGCGTTTTGACGCGATGGCAAAATATGCTGGCTGCGCTCTCGGCCATGGATACAGTCATCGACGCAGAGCAAGACAGGTCACCCGACCGGGTTTACGTCCGGCGCGGTCGTATGAGCGGGGACATCGCGCTCGCTGATGTTCAAGCAACCTATCCCGGGCAACAGCTTCCAACAATACACGTCCAGAAGCTC
>CAYZKE010000668.1:0-1860 GCA_964478505.1 uncultured Loktanella sp. | reverse complement strand
GGTTGCCTGGATCGGCGCGGCAATGGTTGTCGCAGGCGTCCTTTGGGGGCTGTTCCTGTTTTTGTGGGCCGAAAGCGGGCCGTTCTAATTTACTTCAATTCCGCTGACGGAATGATGGGAAAGAACATGCCCTGCGACGTCACACCGAACCATTCTTGCCCTTCATGCGCGGCATGTTCACCGATATCCACCAAACGGTAGAATGACTTGCGGTCAATCAGCGCCTCAAGGTTGGCGCGCACCAGCACATAGGGTGAAGGCTCGCCCGTTTCGGGATCACGGACCACGCGGATCGGATGCTCTGGTCCGGCAATCATCCGGTCGCCCACATTGGTTTCAAATTCCAGACCATCGCCACGCCGGTTGAAATCGACCGCGACAAATGGCGCGTCATCGACAGTGATCCCCACTTTCTCAACGGGGGTCACCAGAACGTAATCATCGCCATCGCGGCGCAGAATCGTTGAAAACAGCCTCACAAGTTCGTGTCGGCCAATGGGCGTTCCCATGTAAAACCACGTTCCATCACGGGCGATCCGCATGTCGATATCGCCGCAATGGGGCGGATTCCAAAGATGAACCGGTGGCAAACCGCCTTTTTGGACAGCACGTGCGCTACTTGCTAGGCTCTCTGCGGAGGGAGTCACAATCTTTTGTGTGGTCATTATTTTTGCCATTGGGTGTGATGAGATTATCTGTTCTCATGAAGACTATAGTTCAACCGGAGGAAAGTCATGGCCGTAGAGTCCGATCTCGTCACCCAGATCGAAAACCTGGGTGAAAAGCTGGCGCAAGCCCGCACCAGCATTTCGGCGCGCTTTATCGGCCAGCCCCGTGTCGTAGACCTGACTTTGACCGCACTGATCTGTGGCGGCCACGCCGTGCTGATCGGCCTGCCTGGCCTGGGCAAAACACGCCTTGTTGATACGCTTTCAACGGTGATGGGACTGGATGGCAACCGGATCCAGTTTACACCCGATCTGATGCCAGCGGATATCTTGGGCTCGGAAGTGCTTGAGACAGCCAACGACGGATCACGCAGCTTTCGCTTTATTGAAGGCCCGATCTTCTGTCAGTTGCTGATGGCCGACGAGATCAACCGCGCCTCACCACGCACGCAATCTGCCCTGCTGCAGGCGATGCAGGAAAAAGAAGTGACCATCGCGGGCGAGCACCGGCCTTTGGGTGTGCCGTTCCACGTGCTGGCCACGCAAAACCCGATTGAGCAGGAAGGCACCTATCCCCTCCCCGAAGCCCAGCTTGACCGCTTTTTGGTGCAGATTGATGTGCCCTACCCTGACCGCGCCACGGAAAAAGATATCCTGATCGCGACGACAGGCGTCGAAGATGCAAAATCCGAAGCCGTGTTCACTGCGCAGGAACTTCTGGATGCGCAAAAGCTTCTCCGCCGGATGCCTGTAGGCGACAACATCGTTGAAATGATCCTTGATCTGGTGCGTGCCTGCCGTCCGCAGGATGAAAACGCCCCCGATATCATCCGCCAGAATGTGAGCTGGGGTCCCGGTCCGCGTGCCGCACAGGCGCTGATGCTCACAGTCCGCGCGCAGGCGCTTCTGGAAGGGCGCCTTGCGCCGTCGGCCGAAGACGTGCGCGCCATGGCGGTTCCTGTCCTTGAACACCGGATGGCACTGTCCTTTGCAGCACGTGCGCGGGGCGAGAGCATCCATCACGTGATCAATAGTGTTGCAGACCAGATTACATCGGTGGCCTCTGCCGCATGACCACCCCTTTGACTCTCAGATCACAGGCCGAGGCGCTCGCCGCCCCGCTGCCACCGCTTCTTGCGGAGGCGGAGCACCTTGCTTCGACTGTGCTTTTGGGGGATCACGGCCGCCGTCG
>CAYZKE010000667.1:0-1864 GCA_964478505.1 uncultured Loktanella sp. | reverse complement strand
CAACCGCTTCTTTCCCGATTGACGGACGTGACGACGACTTTGTCGAAGTGAACCTTGGCTTTGAAAGCCTGATTTCATCCAGTACCGCCCGCGATATTCGGTTTGAAGCAGGCTATGGCGGCGCATTCGGCGACGACTACGAGCGGCACGGGTTCCAGATAGGCATGAACGTACAGTTCTAGACACAGACAGAATGCGAAACTAACAAGGGCGGCCTACCATGCGTAGGCCGCCCTTGGCGTTTCAGTCTCTCACATCTTTATTGATACAATATATTGCGCCGCATATCCCCGCCGAGAGGGATATGCATCCTTATGACGTTGCTGCAAAAAACCGTGAGCGGCGAAGAATAACAGCAGGCGATTTCCGCTTTGGATCAAGCAGGGTGCGACAGCGCACCGCAGCCCCTCCTGCCCAAGCTTGATCCACATCAAGGATATTCCGCGTCCACCCCTTAAAAGCGATCCTGCGAACAGAACTCAATTTTGCAGGTCACGAATGTCTTCTTCCGAAAACCAACCGCTTTACACCGCGCGCGAGCCTATTTTTCCGCGCCGCGTCAAAGGATTTTATCGTAACCTCAAATGGTGGGTGATGGCGATCACCTTGGGTATCTACTATCTGACCCCATGGATCAGATGGGATCGCGGGCCCAACCTGCCGGATCAGGCGGTTCTGATCGACATGGCGCACCGCCGTTTCTATTTCTTCTGGATCGAGATCTGGCCGCACGAATTCTACTTCGTCGCAGCTCGGCCGGGTCTGGTGCGGCTACACATGCCCGCAGACCGTCTGGACCGACCTTTTCATCCTTGTAGAACGCTGGATCGAAGGCGACCGCAACGCGCGGGTGCGCCTGTGGAACGCCGACTGGAGCCTTCACAAAGCGCGGCTGCGCATCACCAAATGGACGGTCTGGCTCTTGATTTCTGTGGCAACAGGCGGTGCTTGGGTGTTCTATTTTGCCGACGCGCCGACTTTGGCCGCTAACCTCGCCAATTTCACAGCACCGCCCATCGCATGGGCAACCATCGGTGTTCTGACCGCCACGACCTTTGTCTTTGGCGGTTTCATGCGCGAACAGGTCTGTAACTACATGTGCCCATGGCCACGCATTCAGGCCGCCATGATGGACCCCGAGACGCTGACCGTGGCCTACCGCGAATGGCGCGGCGAACCGCGCGGCAAAAAACGCGTGGAAGGTGCAGGCGACTGCATTGATTGCATGGCCTGTGTGAACGTCTGCCCTGCGGGGATCGACATCCGTGACGGCCAACAGATGGAGTGTATCACCTGCGCGCTCTGCATCGACGCCTGCGATGATGTGATGGACCGGATCGGGAAACCGCGCGGTTTGATCGACTATCTTGCGCTGTCTGACCAAGAGGAAGAAGCCAAAGGTAAACCGGCCAAGAAACTCTGGCAGCACGTCTTCCGCTTCCGCACGATCCTCTACACGACCATGTGGGCGGCGATTGGTGTGGGTCTGGTCTTTGCGCTGTTCATCCGTGCTGATATCGAAATGACGGTCGCACCGGTGCGCAACCCGACATTTGTCACCCTTTCTGATGGCACTGTGCGCAACATCTACGACATTCGCCTGCTGAACAAACACGGCGAGGATCGCACCTTCCGTCTTTCGCTGACATCAGACGAAATCCTGCGCATCGAACTGGAAGGCACCTCGCAAAGGTCCATCGTCGTGCCAGCCAATGAAACCTTTCTGCAACGCGTCTACGTCTCGGCCCGCCCGATTGACCCAGCCTCCAGCATCGACCGCACAGACCTGCGCTTCTGGGTCGAGGATCTGGAATCGGGCGAACGCGCCTACAAAGACGCAATCTTTAATGGGAGAGCCCCACAA
>CAYZKE010000666.1:0-1866 GCA_964478505.1 uncultured Loktanella sp. | reverse complement strand
GGCATAGTCGACCCAGAGGCTGAACGCATCTGACCTGGAGTGACGATAGGAGTTGGCGGTGAGGCGATAGCGGCGGGGTTTGAAAATCGTGTTGATCTGGTCATGGGCTGCAAGCAAACGTTGCGCCTGTCTGAGCGACTTGAAGCGGCCCATGATTTTCTCTCGCCGCCGCGTCGGTCTGTGGCTGCCCTCTATTCGATTGTTAAGCCCCTTGTGGGCCCGGTGATCGGCACCTGATGCTTGGCGGGCAATCGGTTTGATGTAGCTGCGCAATTTGTCGGTGATGACGACTCTTGGCTGGCCGAACTGAGCAATCAGCCTTGCCAGAAAGCGCTTTGCGGCTTTGGCATTGCGTCGTGTTTGCACAAGAATATCAAGTGTGTCGCCGTTGGAGTCCACCGCTCACCACAGCCAATGCTTCACGCCATTTATCGGGATCACAACCTCGTCCATGTGCCATTTGTCGTTCGGGCGCGGCCGTCCACGGCGGATACAAGCGGCAAAATGCGCGCCAAACCGGTTGACCCAAAGGCGGATCGCTTCCCGGCTGACGATCACGCCGCGCTCCGCCAACAGATCCTCCACATCCGCCGTGCTCAGGGCAAAGCGGTGGTAGGTCCAAACCGCATAAGCAACGACCTCACGCGGAAAACGAAAGCCCTTCAGGCGCGGCATGGACGACAGGATTTGCATCCCAAGGCCTCTAACCGCTTCGTCAGACACAGACAACTTGGCAATGCCCTTCAAAGGATGTGAAATCTGTCGCGCCAGTTTGAAGTTGGACTGATACCTTTATCAAAGATCAACTGGTTCTCGACTCGCATGCAGTGGGGCAGGGGAGGTGCCTGCCGGACAAGCAAGACACCCTACGCAGCCAAACCACGCTAGTCCTAAACCCCAATCCTCTTCACTCGGATCCCGAGCTTGCGTGCCTTGTCGACGATGTTCTCGGTAATGCCTGACCCAGGTGTCGCGATGAGACCCTGAGGCAGGATTTCCAACATCTTGTCGTTGCGCTTGAACGGTGCTGCTTTGCCGTGGCTTTTCCAGTCGGGCTTAAAGACCACCTGCGTCACGCCACGTGCATCGGCCCAACGCGCTGCGATCATCTCAGCCCCTTTGGGCGTACCACCATGCAGCAGAACCATGTCCGGGTATTTTTCGCGTGTGGCATCAAGAACGGACCAGATCAGATCGTAAGCCTGATAGTCCCCGCCTGAAAACGCGATGCGGGTGCCATCGGGGCAATGCACTTCGGCTTCCTTGCGCCGCTTGGCTGACAGAAACGCCCGACTGTCTACCACTGCGGATGTCAGACCTCTGTGCGAAACTTTCGAGCCAGTACGGGGCATCCAAGGCGAACCGGTGGCCGCTGAGAAATGGTCACAAGCCAGATCGCGCATTTGCTCGAAGGCGTCACGGTGGTCCCAGAGCTTCAACCCAATCATTTGAAGCCGCTCCAGTTCGACCGAGGCAACCTCGGAGCCGTCCTGTGTGCTCATGCTTTCGCGAACTTCGCATTCATTGTCATCAAGTCGTCTTTGCAGATGGGTCAAACGGCGATGAAACAGGGAGGTGAGGGACCAGAGCATTTCTTCGAGGTTGTCCTCCAACTGGCTGTCATCAAGCAGGCTGATGGTGGTGTCAAAAAGCGTCGCCATGGCGAGTTCGACCTGATCTGGCAGGGGCAGGGGGCGGTGATCGGTTTCATCTGGCCCTGGCTTTGCGCCATGAAGAGCGAGGTGGTCGAGGATTGCGGATGTGAGGCCGTGATCTTCTGGGTTGGTGTTGTCTTGAAGGGGCATGGTCTTGTTCCTCTGTTTGATCTGACCCGATTTGGATGGGGCGATAACAGGACCGGCGGCG